>JBLMWY010000128.1:0-18054 GCA_050257475.1 Bdellovibrio bacteriovorus | reverse complement strand
CCGGCCACCTGGCGGAGGAGATCCGCCGCGCCGGGGGGCGGCCGGTGATGTGGCGCTCGGGTCATACCCCGCTCAAGGCCAAGCTGCGCGAGAGCGGGGCCTTGGTCGCCGGGGAGCTGAGCGGCCATTTCATCTTCCAGGAGCGCTGGTTTGGATTCGACGACGCGGTCTACGCGGGGGCGCGCCTGCTCGAGGTGCTGTCACTGGATCCCAGGTCCTCCGAGGAGATCTTCGCGGCCCTGCCAGGCGGGGTTGTGACCCCGGAGCTTGCCCTGCCTCTCGAGGAGGGTGAGCCCGAGCGCATCATGCAGTCGGTGGTGCAGGCGGCCGGCGAGCTTGAGGGGGCCGAGCTGATCCTGATCGACGGCCTGCGGGCCGAGTTCGAGGCCGGCTGGGGATTGGTGCGGGCCTCTAATACCCAGCCCAAGCTGACCTTTCGTTTCGAGGGGGAGGACCAAGCGACCCTGGAGGAAATCCAGTCCCGCTTCCGGCGCCTCATGGAGCGGGCCGCCCCCGGCCTGGCGCTTCCCTTCTAGCCGACGGGCCCAGCCCCGTCATCGCCTTCAAGCCCTGACCCCAAACGGAATCCAAAGATGTCACTGCCGAGCGAACGTGCCCGCGCCACCGCCCGGGTCCTCATCGAGGCCCTGCCCTATATCCGCCGCTTCAGCGGCAAGACGGTGGTCATCAAGTACGGCGGAAATGCCATGGTGGACCAGCCTCTCAAGCAGGGCTTCGCGCGCGATCTGGTGCTGATGAAGCTGGTGGGGGTCAACCCGGTGGTGGTCCACGGCGGCGGGCCCCAGATCGGCTCCCTGCTCAAGCGTCTGGGTAAGGCCAGCGAGTTCGTCCAGGGCATGCGCGTGACCGATGCCGAGACCATGGATGTGGTGGAGATGGTCCTCGGCGGCCTGGTCAACAAGGAGATCGTGAACCTCATCAACCGTCATGGGGGGGCGGCGGTCGGCCTCACCGGCAAGGACGGGGACCTGATCCGCGCCCGCAAGCTCTTGCTGCGCCGTGACGCCCCCGAGCTCAAGGCCCCCGAGATCATCGACCTGGGCCATGTGGGGGAGGTCGAGAGCATCGATGCCTCCCTGATCCACATGCTCGTCCAAGGGGCCTTCATCCCCGTGATCGCCCCTATCGGGGTCGGCGACGACGGCTTCTCCTACAACATCAACGCGGACCTGGTGGCCGGCAAGGTCGCGGAGGTGCTGAAGGCCGAGAAGCTCCTGCTGCTCACCAACACCGCGGGCATCCTGGACGCGGAGGGGCGCTTGATCCCCGAGCTGGACGTCGGTCGGGTCCAGGAGCTGATCCGTGACGGGGTCATCGCGGGCGGCATGCTGCCCAAGGTGCAGTGTGCCCTGGACGCGGTTCACGGCGGGGTGAAGACCGCCCACATCATCGACGGACGGGTCGAGCATGCGGTGATGTTGGATCTGTTCACCGATGAAGGCGTCGGCACCCTGATTCGCAGCCGCTGAGGGCCTGAGACGAGCGCCGGCGGCTCCCAGGATCTAAGGATCCGCGACCGCGCGGCGGAACCCGTCCAGCACCCGCAGGACCCGCTCTTCCCGGCAATCCAGATCCCCGGAGCCCGGATTCTTGCACTGCATGTCGAGGAACAGGGAGGCCTCCCCCTGCCCCTGATCCTGGATCAGCGACAGGGCCAGGCTCAGATCGTCGCTGGTCTTCGGGGCGGCGGTGATCAGGATGTTTGGGCCGGCGGTCTCGATCGGGGTCGTGGCGTGCTGGCGCACAAAGGCCACCGCGCGGTCCCAGAGGCGGGCGCATTGCTCCCGGCCCGCACAGCTCACCAGGTTGCCCAGGGCCGGTCGGCTTGGATCCTCCGGGACCTGCGCCTGGTCCTCCGGGATCTCCTTGAGCTGGCGGAAGCGCTTGTGGTCGCGCTCGAACGCCACCCGAATTTCCTCCTTCTGCCGTTCCCGATCCACGATGGACGAATAGGAATCGCGAATCGCCCGCTCGGTCTTGGCGATGGACTCCTCCATGTGGGGTGGGATGGGTTTGCCCGCTCGCTCCAGATCCGCGGCCTCGGATCTTAGCTGGCCGAGCCGCTGCTGCTCGCGCCGGATATTGCTGCGTGCCACCCCGATGACCACGTCCACCGAGGCGAGCTTGCCGTCGCGCGCCATGATCAGGTCATCCACGGAGCGAAAGCTGCTGAGCAGCACCCGATCGGCCGCCCGTTGCTGCTCCAGGAGGCGCTCCTGCTCGGCTCGCAGGCGCTTGAGCTCCTGCTCCCGTTTGAGCTCCTCCAGGGTCTGGGCCGGGGGCACGGTCTCCAGGGGAATCCCTTTGTCGCTCAGCGCGGTATGCCCCTTGTCGACCTGGGTGGGGGGGATCTGGTCGGTGTAGTGGACCACGCCCTGCTCATCGACCCACCGATACACGCGCGCCTCGGCGAGCGAGGGCAACAACAGTGCGGCCGCCACCACCAGGGCCAGGCGGCGGCGAGCGGGGCGATGGGGTAAAGGCAGGCTGCGCATGTCGATGGATACCTGTGCCAAGCCGGTCAGCCAGGGAGCGACGCCTCTCCGCTCAGACACCGAAGTCGGCGCGGTAGCTCCGGAGCCGCTCCAGCCGCTCGGCGCCGTCGGCCTGGCCCTGCCAGAAGGCGATCAGATGCTCAAGGGTGAGGATGCTGATCACCGGTATGCCGAACCGCTCCCGCACCTCGGCGACCGCGGAGCGCCCGTCCGTGCCCCGCTCCTGGCGGTCGAGGGCGATGATCACCCCCGCGGGCTCCGCACCCTGGCCGCGGATGATCTCCACGGACTCGCGCACCGAGGTCCCGGCGGTGATGACGTCGTCGATGATCAGGACCCGTCCGGCGAGCGGACGCCCCACGATCAGGCCTCCTTCTCCGTGATCCTTGGCCTCCTTGCGATTGAAGGCAAAGGGGAGGTCGCGCCCAAGCTCCAGGGCCAACGCCATGCTGGTCGCGGCGGCGAGCGGAATCCCCTTGTAGGCGGGGCCGTAGAGCAGGTCGAAGGGCAGGCCCGATTCCACGATGCAGGCCGCATAGGCCCTGGCGAGCTGGGCCAGGCGCTCACCCGAGTCGAAGAGCCCCGTGTTGAAGAAATAGGGGCTTTGGCGTCCCGACTTGAGGGTGAAGTCGCCGAAGCGCAGGGCCCCGATCCGGATCGCGTAGTCGAGGAAATCGCGTTGATAGGCCTGCATCAGGTCCAACCTAGCCCTAGATCGCGCTTTGGTATCATAGGTAACGCCTCGGGCTCAAACAGGGAACCGGGTCGCCACCTTGGCGCCCGCTCGAACCCGGGACCATGCCACGAGCCGTGGCTCGCGGCAGGCCCGGAGGGGGCAGCGTGGCCCAGGCCCGGCGAGCCCCACCCACTACCCCGGCCATGACAGGCCCCATCCGGAGCTCGAGTCTTGACGCCCACAGGCATCTACCTCACCGCCTTCCTCGTGGGGCTCCTCGGCGGCCTCCACTGCCTGGCGATGTGTGGCGGCCTGGTCGGCTCCCTCACCCTGGGCCTGGACCCCAAGGTGCGCGCCGAGCCCCTGTGCCTGCTTCCCTATCAGCTCGGGTACAACCTCGGGCGGATCCTGGGCTATGCCGTCGCGGGGGCCCTGGTGGGGGCCTTCGGGGCGCTCCTCCTCCAGCTCGGCTCGCTGCAGACTGCCCAGCGGGCCCTTTACGGCCTGGCGGCGCTGGTCATGATCCTGCTCGGGCTCTACCTCGGAGGCTGGTGGCGCATCCTGGGGGTCACGGAGCGGGTCGGGTTGCACCTATGGCACCGCCTGGAGCCCTTGGGTCGCCGACTGCTGCCGGTGCGGCGCCTGCGCGAAGCCATCCTCCTCGGCTTCCTATGGGCCTGGATCCCCTGCGGCCTGGTCTACAGCGTTCTGATCTCCGCCGTCGCCGCCGGCAGCCCTCTCTCGGGGGCCCTGGTGATGCTGGCCTTCGGAGCCGGGACCCTGCCGAACCTCTTGGGAATCGGACTCCTTGCCGGCGCCGCCGCGCGCCTGGCGGAGCGGCCCTGGCTGCGCCAGGGCGCGGGTCTGGTGGTGATCGGCTTCGGCTTGCATGCGCTCTGGAAGCTGCTTGCCAGCGCCTGAGCCGCCGGCGCACGCCTGCAGCTCGGCCCGGGGGGATCCTCAGCCGGCCTAGTCGGTGAAGAACTCCTGGCTCATCTTCACCGAATGGAACTCGCCATCACCCTGGGGTTTCACCTGGATCTCGAAGTTGATGGTCTGCTGGTTGTACACGGGGAACTCGCCCAGATAGTACACGGCCTCCTGGTCCTTGATCTCCCGCATAGGGATTGGGCTCTTCTGGCCCGTGATGTTCACGATCGCCACGTCGACCGCGGCCGGGGTGGAGGTTCCGGTGGTGCCGGGCTGCTCCTTGACCACGCTGACGTTCAGCAGGCCGCGATGCTTGCTGCGCTGAAAGCCATAGGCGCGGGCGACATCTGGGCTCAGGGTGTCCGCCGTGAAGGCGTTGTGATGAATGGTGTACTGGCCGGCCTGGGTGCTGTGCTCCGCCGCCATTGCTGGCAGGCTCGACACGAGGCCAACCGCGGCGAGGATGGCGGTGGTGAGGCGGATGGGATGGTACATCGGGGGCTCCTCCTGCGGTCATTGTGGTAGGCATCTGGGCTATTGGCGGCCACGGGGCGGCGCGGGCGCGGTGGCTCCGGCGGTCGTCCCCGGCGCGCGATCAGACCCGAGACGACGCGAAGATCGGGTCGGGCCATGAGCCTAGCATAGGGGGCGGCGGCCAATCAGGAAAGCGGCGCTGACGCGTCGATCCGCCTCTGGGGGTCAGGCGGCCATCAGCCGGAGACCAGACGAGGTCTACGCAGGGCCTCCTGCTCGGCGAGCGGGTCGTTGTGCAGGGCGTTGTGGATGTTGCGCAGGGCCGTCAGGTCCTGGGCGTAGGCCACATGCTGGCGCTGGAGCTGGTCGATGCGGGTCTGCAGCTCCTCCTTGGAGCGGCCGATCCGCTGCAGGCTCTCCAGGCGTTTCTCCATCGCGCCCTTGTGGGTGGCGATCTCCTCCGCCAAGGGTTGCAGGGCCTCCCGGATCCAGCCGTCGCACGCCATGCGTAGCTGCTCGAACAGGACCCGCGCGCGACTCACCATCTCCTCATCGAAGCGCCGGACCACCCGTCCTGGGCCGGCCAGGATCATGGCGGGACTGCGCCTAAAGGACTCGACCTCCTGGAGCAGCAGCTCGATCTCCACGCTGTACTTCATGGGGATGAAGACCTTGGGCGTGGCGACCTCGAAGCCGTAGTCGTCATGGAAGCTCTGGTAGGTCTGCCGTACCAGGCGGCGCACCCGCTCGCACTCGGAGGAGACCGTCTGCATGATGCGGCGCAGCTCTTCGAAGAGGCCGCGCATGGCGCGCGCCAGACCTGTCGAGGTCCAGCTTCCGGTCAATTGGCGTTGGCACCGCTCGATCGTGGACTCGATGCTGTCGGCCTCGAGGATCTGTCGGCACAGGCGGGTCTCGCCCAGCAGCTCCTCTCGGCAGCGCTGAAACTGCAGGACCCCCTTGAGATAGAGCTCCTGCTCCCGGCGGGTCCGATCGAGGAGCTGGTTCACCGCCGCCTCACTCTTGTCGCGCAAGGCCTCGAGCTGCTCGAGCTCGGCCTTGAAGCGAGCGATACGGGCGGCGATGCGGGCGCGATTGATCTCGAGCTCCTGGCCCAGATTGGCCTCGATCGCGTCCACCAGGAGTCGGTGCTTGGAGACGACCAGGCGTTGGCCGAGGTATCGCTCCAGGGTGGGAAGGCCGCTGCGTCGCAAAAGCGCCTCATCCTTGCGCGCCTTGGCCATCAGACCCTTGTGGGCGGATACCGGAAGCACCAGCTCAGGGTCGATGCCCAGCGCCTGCGCGGTGGTCTTGCGCAGGGTGGCGATGGCGGTGTCGACGGCCGCCCCATCGCGTAGCCGCTCCCACAGCAGGTCGACCTTGTTCAACGCCACCAGCATCGCCCGCTGGCGCTCGCTCTGGAAGCCCTTTAGGTGCTGCTGCCAGAGCTGAAGATCGCTGGGGGTGACGGACTCGTTGGCCGCCACCACGAACAAGACCGCCTGCGCCGCCGGGATCAGGGTCGTAGTGAGCTCCGGCTCCTGGCCGAGGGCGGCGACCCCGGGGGTCGCGAGGATCGCCATCCCTTGCCTCAACAGGGGGTGGGGAAAGCTCACCAGGGCATAGCGCCACTTGGGGATCTCGATGCGCTGGGGGGGCGTCGGGCCATCACCCGGGAGGCCCATGCTGGAGAGCCCGAGCCGGCTGGCCTCGGCCAGGGACACGGACTTGGTCTGCTGGATCTCCCTCAGGGTGCCTGCCACCTGCTCGGGGACCTGGACATTGAGGGGGTAGTGGACCCAGTGCTTGGGGTCCGCCTTTAGTTCGCCGATGGGTGTGCCCTGGGCCCGGCTCTCTACCGGGAGGAGGCGCAGATAGGCCTCATCGCGCTGCTCGTCCCACAGGAGCTCCGTGGGGCAGGGTGAGCCGTTCCCCCCCGCCGGGGGGAGCAGGGGGCCGCTCGGGTCGGAGTACAAGAGTGCATTGATCAGCTCGGACTTGCCCCGCGCCGATTCACCGACCACGGCCACGGTGAGGCGGTCGCGGCGGATGACATCCTGCGTTGCTCTCAACCGCTCGCGGGCCCGAGGGGTGGCGCGGCGATGGTGCCCCAGCCAGCGCTCCAGCTCCAGCAGGGCCTGGGCCACCCGTGTCTTCCATTGTTGGTAGAGGGCGAGATGCTGCTGGAGGGCCGGTATCTGCATGCGCTGTGACTGTGCCATAGTGGGTTGGGGGCGAGACCTGGCCCTGAGCCGCGTCTTCGAGCATAGGCCGGGCCTCTGCGGGCGACATTGCGCCCCGCCGCATTCCGGCGTCGACGGAGCCATTTTCACGGGCTATAGGCCCTTGAAAATGGGAGTTCATCCTTGTCCCCAACGGGAAGCTTAAGAGTGCAACCCGTCCCCAGGGAGATGCCGATCAAATGCCATCCTGGCAGTTGATCAGCTTGCCGCCCAAGAGGCGCGACTCCTGGACGGCTCCATTTTCAGGCATTTAGGGAGCCTGAAAATGCCGGACCCTCGGTGGTCCTAACGGTAAACGCACTAACGTCCATGGCGGCCAGCGCCGCCCCGAATCATTAACGGCGCTGGCAGCATTGGCCGTTTCCCTCACCCCGGCCCTCTCCCAAAGGGCGAGGGGGACGCGGAGCGCGCTGCGCGCGACTTTCACGGTAAGCAGCGTTTGCCTAGGGGCGGGGCACGGGCAGCGGAAGCTGCCGAGGGGAACGGATCAGCACCCGCTTGTGGCGCGCCTGGGCGCCCCCGAGCAGCTCCACCTGCGAAATGGGAACCCCAAAGGACTCCGCCAGGAACCGGCACAGGGCCGCGTTGGCCTTGCCTTCCACCGGCGGGGCCTGGATGCGGACCCGATAATGGTCCTCCTGGGCCCCGATGAGCTCGTCCCGGCGTCCGCGCGGCTGAACCCGCAGGTGGAGCTCCAGGTCGTCGCCTACCCACCGATACCAGCCCCCGCCCGCCACCGCCGGGTCAGAATGGGCTACCGGTGAGCGCCTCCAGAGGCGGCACCAGCACCATCTGCAGCAGGACCAGCCCGATCATCACCGCCATGGGGGATAGATCGATCCCGCCGATGGGAGGGATCAGCCGCCGGGCCGGCTCGAGGATGGGATCGGTCAGGCGCCCCAGGAGCGCCACCGCTGGGTTATAGGGATCTGGGCTCAGCCAGCTCAGGATCACCCGAGCCAGCACGGCAAAAAGGAGGATATCGATCACCAGCTCAAGGAGGGCGGGAACCGCCCAGGCCAGGGCGCCGAGCAGCGATCCGTCGTAGCCCAGCAGGCCGGCGATCAGCCCGAGCTGGATCGCCATGAGCCCCCAGGCCAGCGCCAGGGAGGCGAGATCCAGGCCCCGGTAGCCAGGGATCACCTGGCGCAGGGGCCGGAGCACCGGCGAGGTGACCCGGACGATGAACTGGGAGATGGGGTTGTAGAAGTCCGCCCTCGCCCACTGGAGCAGGAAGCGGATCAGCACCACCGCGATATAGATCCCGAACAGGGTGCGGATCAGGAAGACGACGGGGTCGGTCAGGTAGGAGCCGCTCATGGCTGCTCCAGCAGGGTGCGGGAGATCTCGACCGCCCGGTCATGGGCGGAGCGCAGGGCCTGCCCGACCAACGGACGCAGGCCGGCATCCTCGAATACCGCGAGCGCCCGCTCGGTGGTCCCGCCCGGAGACGTCACCTGGGCGCGCAGGTGCGCCGGCGTGGACTCGCTCTCCACCGCCATGCGCGCGGCCCCCAGGGCGGTCTGGATGGTGAGCAGCCGGGCCGTCTCTGGATCCAGGCCGAGCTCGATGCCCGCCTGCTCCATGGCCTCCATGAGCAGGAAGAAATAGGCGGGACCGCTCCCCGAGAGGGCGGTGACGGCGTCGATCTGGGCCTCGTCCTCCACCCAACGGGTGAGCCCGGCGGCGCGCAGGATGGTCTCGGCCCGGTTGCGGCCCTCGTCGGTGACCTCGGGGCTGGCATGCAGCCCGATGGCCCCGGTCTGCACCATGGCCGGGGTGTTGGGCATGGCGCGGACCACCGGGAGCGGCGCCCCCAGCCAGCGCTGGATGCCCGCCTCCGGGACGCCTGCCATGACCGAGATCACCAGCAGGCCGAGCCCCGCGGCCAGGTCGCCCAGCTCCCGGCAGACGCCCGGGGCAAGCTGGGGCTTGACGCATAGCACCAGGGTCTCCGCATGGGATAGGGCATCGCGGTTGTCCGCCACCACCTGGACCCCGAAGCGCTCCCTCAGCCCGTCCCGGCGCACCGCATCGGGCTCGGCGACCCACAATCCGGTCGGCGCGTGACCATCGGCGATCAGGCCAGCGATCAGGCTGGCCGCCATGTTTCCGCCCCCGATGAAGGCGATACCGGCATTGTTCATAGGCACCCCCAGGGGAGCGATGGAAGGCGAGGCTCGGCCCAAGGTCCTGCCCGTCAGCGGCCTCAAGCGCTCGGACCCGGCACCCGCGGCCCCATAGTATACGGGCGCGGGCCGAAGACCGCCGTACCCACACGCACCAGGGTCGCCCCCTCGGCAATGGCCGCCTCCAGGTCATCGGACATCCCCATGGACAGGCAGTCCAGGGGCAGCGCCCGGGTGGCCAGCCGATCGCGCAGCTCCCGCAGCGCGCGGAAGGGCCGGCGCTGGAGCTCCGGCTCCGCCACGGGCTCGGGCAGGGTCATGAGCCCCACCAACCGGAGACCAGGCAGCCCGGCGCAGGTGGCGATCAGGGCCGGCAGGTCATCCGGTCTCACGCCACCCTTGGTCGCCTCCCCGCCCAGGTTCACCTGCGCGCAGGCCCACAGGGGCCCCATCCCCGGGGGCCTCTGGTCGCTCAGCCGCCGGGCGTGGTGGGGATCCGCCAGGCCGTGCACCCACGAGAAATGCTCGGCGATGGCCCGGGTCTTGTTGGTCTGGATGCGCCCGATGAAGTGCCATTCGATCGGCAGGTCCGGAAGCTGCGCCTGCTTCTCCAGGGCCTCTTGGACATAGTTCTCGCCGAAGGCGCGCTGGCCCGCCGCGAAGGCCGCGCGGATGGCCTCCGCCCCCTGAAGCTTGCTCACGGCGACCAGCCCCACGGAGCCATCGGGTCGGCCCGCGGCGCGGGTGGCGGCGGCGATCCGCGCCTGCACCAGCGCCAGGCGGGTGGCGATGCTCGGGTCATTCATCGTGGGTCTCGGCTGGGGCGGCTCAGGTTGCCCGAGCCCCGCTCAGCCATCGCCGCCTTCGAGGAGCTGGCGCAGGCGTCGCAGGGCCTGTCCCCGATGGCTGAGGGCGTTCTTGACCTCCGCCTCCAGCTCCGCCGCGCTGCACCCATGGGTCGGGACATAGAAGACCGGGTCATAGCCGAAGCCGTTCTCCCCGCGGGGGGCCTCCAGGATACGCCCCTCCCAGGTGCCCTGGCAGATCAGCGGAGTGGGGTCCGCGGCATGGCGCATGTAGACCAGCACGCACTGGAAGCGGGCGCCGCGCTCTGGCTCCGGGACCTGCCCCAGGGCATGGAGCAGCTTCCGCAGATTGTCCGCATCGCGGGCCCCTGGGCCGGCATAGCGGGCGGAATGGATCCCCGGTGCCCCGTGCAGGGCGTCCACCTCGATCCCGGAGTCGTCCGCGATGGCCGGCAGGCCGCTGTGCTGGGCGGCATTGCGGGCCTTGAGGATGGCGTTCTCCACGAAGCTCAAGCCCGTCTCCTCCGCCTCCGGGACCCCGAAGTCCCCTTGGGGCACCACCCGGATCCCGCCTCCCGCGAGCAGCTGGTTGATCTCGCGCACCTTGCCGCCGTTGTTACTGGCCAGCACGATGGTTTCGCCCCGGTGTGATGGCTTCATGGCAGGGCCTGCGCGGCGGCCGGGGCAGAGAGCCCGACACCGAGCCCCAGGATCTGGCGTTGGGCCTCCTGGATTCGGGCGATCCCGATGGCGCCGAGCCCCAGCAGTGCATCCAGGTCCGCACGGCTGAAGGGCACCCCCTCCGCCGTCCCCTGGACCTCGATGAAGCGCCCCTCGCCGTCCATAACCAGGTTCATGTCCGTGTGGGCCTCACTGTCCTCCGCGTAGTCCAGGTCAAGGACCGGGACACCCCCATGGATCCCCACCGAGACCGCCGCGACCTGGGTCCGGAGGGGCTCAAGGGCGAGGGCCCCGGTCGCCTTGAGGCCCGCGATGGCGTCGTACAGGGCCACCCAGGCCCCGGTGATGGAGGCGGTGCGGGTGCCGCCGTCCGCCTGAAGCACATCGCAGTCCAGGGTGATGGTCCGCTCCCCGAGCGCGCCCAGGTCGACCGCCGCCCGCAGGGAGCGGCCGATCAGGCGTTGGATCTCCAGGGTGCGGCCCCCCTGCTTGCCCCGAGCGGCCTCCCGGGCGGTACGCTCACCGGTGGACCTGGGCAGCATGCCGTACTCGGCGGTGATCCAGCCCCGGCCCTGGCCCTTGAGGAAGGGGGGCACCTTGTCCTCCACGCTGGCGGTGCACAGCACCCGGGTGTCGCCCATCTCCACCAGCACCGAGCCCTCCGCGTAGCGCGTGTAGCCCCGGGTGAAGCGGATGGGGCGCAGCTCATCCGGCCGGCGTTGGGAAGGTCTCATGGACGGTGTCTCCAGGTGCGGTGGCCCGCGTTTCAGATGGGACGGCTGCGGTCTCGCCGCTCGGCGCCGAGGGGGACGATTGGGGCTCGCTGGAGAGGTCGCCGGGGTGCGACTCGGGCAGCTCTCCCACGCAGCCCTTGAGGGCATCGAGCAGCTCGCCCGCGTCCTGGGGCCTCTCATCGGGCTCCATGGCCATGGCCCAGTCCACCGCCTCGAGCAGGAACATGGGGTAGCGGTGCTTGAGCTCCGAGGTCGCGGGGATCAGGGTGTCGGACTTGTGGCGCTCGATGGAGGGGGGCGGGGTGCGCCCCTCCATGCAGGTGCGCATGCTCGCCCCCACCGCATAGACGTCGGTCCAGGGGCCCACGTGACCGCCGCGATAATACTGCTCCACCGGCGAATAGCCGGCGGTGATCACCTGCCCGCCCCGGGCCCGTCCCCGGCTCAAGGGGTGGACCGCCCCCAGGTCCAGCAGCAGGGGCTCGTTGCCGTGGCGTAGATGGATGTTCCCGGGCTTCACGTCGAGATGGAGCATGGCCCGGCCATGGAGCAGGGACAGGGCGTCCAGGATGGGCAGGAAGACGTCCAGGATGAAGGTGGTGCTGAGCCCCCCGCGGCGCTCCTGGATATAGGCCCCGAGGTTGCGCCCGCGCTCGTTGGGCATCACCAGGTAGCAGGTCTCGTTGGCCAGGAAGAAGTCCAGGACTCGCACAATGTTGGGGTGCTTCAGGGAGGCCAGGGCCTTGACCTCGTGGAAGAAGAGCTTGCGCCCGCGATACAGGTTCTCCGCCAGTTGCCACTGGATGGGGACCACCCGTCCCTTGGCGTCCCGGCGGGCGACCTTCTTGGGCATGAACTCCTTGATCACCACCTCCTCCCCCGAGTCCTCCACCTGGGCCTGATAGATCAGGCTGAAGCCGCCCTTGCCGAGGACGCCGAGCAGGCGATAGGCGCCGAGCAGGGTGCCGGGCGGGAGGCTTTCACGGGCGGCGGCCATGACTAGGGCTCGATGTCGACGCTTGGGCCTGGGGGAAGAACTACGGCTATGATAGCGCCAACCTTGAGCGCGTCGCCGGAACCGCTGCTCCAACCGGAAAGCCGCCACCGCTCCGCCATCCCTCTCCGCCAAGCCAGTTGCCAGCACCCATGATCAAGAGCATGACCGCCTTCGCCCGCGAGACCCAGAGCGGTGACCTCGGGGAGCTCGTCTGGGAGCTGCGCTCCGTCAACCACCGTTTCCTGGAGCCACACATCCGGCTTCCCGAGGAGCTGCGCGCCCTGGAGACCGCGGTGCGTGAGCGCCTGGCGGCCCGCCTGCAGCGGGGCAAGGTGGACTGCGGCCTGCGCCACGCCCCGGCGGTGGGCGCCGTCGGGAGCCTGCGGGTCAATCAACCCTACGTCAAACAGTTGATCGCCGCCGCGACTGAGGTCGGGCACCTGGTCGGGCAGTTGTCGCACCCGGATCCCCTGGAGCTCCTGCGCTGGCCCGGCGCCCTGGTGGAGCAGGAGCGGGACCTGGACGCGGTCTCGGCCGCCGCCCTGACGCTGCTGGATCGGGCCATCGACACCCTGCTGGCGACCCGCGAGCGGGAGGGCGAGCGCCTGGCGGTCCTGCTGCGGGATCGCTGCGACCGGCTCCAGGAGTCGGTCGCCCGGGTGCGCGCGCGGATGCCCCAGGTCATGGAGGGGGTGCGCCGCCGCCTCGCCGACCGCCTGGTGGAGCTCAAGGCCGAGCTGGACCCCCTGCGCATCGAGCAGGAGATCGCCCTGGTGGCCGCCCGGCTCGACGTGGACGAAGAGATGGACCGGCTGGAGGCCCATGTGGCGGAGGTCCGGGACGTGCTGCGGCGCAACGAGCCCGTGGGCCGCCGGCTCGACTTCCTGATGCAGGAGCTCAACCGCGAGGCCAACACCCTGGGCTCCAAGTCCGCCGACGTGGAGACCACCCGCGAGGCCGTGGAGATGAAGGTCCTGATCGAGCAGATGCGCGAGCAGATCCAGAACTTGGAGTGAGCCTTAAGGCCTTCTCCGGCTGGCTCGCCCGCTATGCTCGTACCCCGCCATGTGCGTCTCCCGTCCTGGGCGTTGGCGTTCGCCCTCGCCCTCGCCCTCATGGCGACCGGTGCCGGTGCCGCTGGACCGCTGCCCCTCAGCATCCTGCATTTCAACGATCTCCATGGTCAGCTCGAGCCGGTCCGGGACCCGGCAACCGGCCGCTCCGAGGGCGGGATCGCGCGGCTCGCCGGTCTGGTGGGGGCGATCCGTGCCGAAAGGCCCGAGCGGCCGGTCCTGCTCCTGTTCGCCGGTGACCTGCTGCAGGGCACCGTCACCTCCACCGTCTTCCTGGGCTCGCCGGACGCCGGCTTCCTGTCCGACATGGGGGTGGACGCGGCGGCGATGGGCAATCATGAGCTGGACTACGGTCAGCAGATCTTCCGCGAGCTGATCGCCGAGGCGCGCTATCCGATCCTGGCCGCCAACCTGAGCGCCGAGCCCGTGCCCTTCGCGGTGCGCCCCTACGTGGTGCTCAGCCACGATGGGGGGCCTCGGGTCGCGGTGCTGGGCCTGGTGACAGACGAGCTGACCACCACCACCCATCCGCGCAACACGGGCGGCATCCGGGTGGCCGATCCGGTGGAGACCGCGCGTCACTGGGTGCCCGAGCTGCGCCGGCAGGCGGATCTGGTGGTGGTCCTGTCGCACTTGGGTTACACGACGGACCGCCGGCTTGCCCGGGAGGTGCCCGGGATCGACCTGATCGTGGGCGGCCACAACCACTTCCGCTTCGACGAGCCGCGGATGGAGCAGGGCGTGCCCATCCTCCAGGCCGGCGAGCGGGGCCGGTACCTGGGGCGGCTTGACCTGCTGGTGGGGGATGGGCGGGTCGAGGTCCAGGGCTATCGGCTGATCCCGGTGGACGAGGCCGCGCCGGAGGATCCGCGAATCGCCGCCGAGGTGCGGGCCCTCGCCCAACGGCTGGAGGCGGAGATCGGGGTCGTGGTGGGTCGCAGCGCCGTGGACCTGGACGCCCGCCGCGAGACCATCCGCCGCGGCGAGAGCAATTTCGGGGACTGGGTGACGGACCTGGCCCGCGAGCTCACCGGCGCCGAGGTGGCCCTGTTCAACGCCGGCACCTTCCGGACCTCCATTGCCGCGGGCGAGGTCCGCATCAAGGACCTCTACGAGGCCTTCCCCTTCGGCAACGAGCTGGTGACGGCCACCCTGAATGGCGCCCGGCTCCAGGCCGCCCTGGAGCGCTCCGCGGGGCTGGACCCGGCGGACAACCCGGGCGGCTTCCTGCAGGTCTCCGGGCTGCGCCTCAGTATCCGCGATGACCGGCCCGAGTCGGTGGAGGTGGACGGTACGCCGCTCGATCCCGCGACCGACTACCGGGTGGTGATGCCGGACTTCCTGGCCGCCGGGGGTGATGGCTATGGCATGCTCAAGGACCTGCCGGACGCCAGGGAGACCGGCACCCTGATCCTGGAGCTGGTCATGGACGCCTTCCGCAACCGCCCGGACATCAGCCCGACCACCGACGGGCGCATCCTACGGCGCTGAGCGCGCGGCTTTGAGCCTGGCCCTTGGCCGCACCGCGCGGTGACCTCGGGGACGACGATGAGCGCCACCTCATCCGAGTGTCGGTCAGCGGTGGCTGGTCTATCCTGCGAGCCGAGCGTCGCCCTCCTGCGAGGCGATTTCAGCCGGGAAGCCCAGATCCATGCCGAGTCGATCAGCCCGCCCCCTGACGCCCATCCTCCTCGCCGCTTGGGTCAGCGGGGCGGCACAACCTGCCGCCTCTGGACCAGGGGTCCTGGTGCATCTCTTCGAGTGGCCCTGGGCGGACATCGCGCTGGAGTGCGAGCGGGTCCTGGGGCCGGCGGGGATCGAGGGGGTTCAGGTCTCGCCCCCCAACGAGCACCGCCTGGTGCCGGGCCGTCCCTGGTGGGAGCGTTACCAGCCGGTGAGCTACCAGTTGATCAGCCGGGGTGGGGACCGCGCGGCCTTCGCGGCGATGGTGCGCCGCTGCCGTGCGTCGGGGGTGGGGATCTACGTGGACGCGGTCATCAACCACATGACCGGCCCCCGCTTCGCCGAGGACCCCCTGTGGGGCACCGGCAGCGCCGGCAGCCCTTACGACTATTACCGCTATCCGGACTACGGCCCCGAGGACTTCCATCCCTGTCGGGAGCCCATCGGCGACAACTACCAGGACCGCGACCGCGTCCAGGGCTGCAACCTGGTCTCACTCGCGGATCTCGACACGGGCAGCGAGCGGGTGCGGGCCACCCTGGCCGCCTATCTCAATGACCTGGTGGGGCTGGGGGTCGCGGGCTTCCGCGTCGATGCCGCTAAGCACATCGCGGCCGCGGACCTGAGCGCGATACTGGTGCGGGTCCAGGGGGATCCGCTCGTCTACCAGGAGGTGATCGAGGCCGAGGGTGAGCCGATCCAGGGGGCCGAGTACTTCCCTTATGGCCTGGTCACCGAGTTCGACTACGGCAAGCGGCTCGCCGAGCACTTCCACAACGCCAATCTGGCTGGCCTCCGGGGCCTCGGGCCTGCCTGGCAGGGGCTGATGCCGAGCGATCGGGCCCTGGTCTTCGTCGACAACCATGACAAACAGCGGGGCCATGGCGGGGGCGGGGACTATCTCACCCACAAGGAGCCTGGTCTCTATACGCTGGCCAACGTCTTCATGCTGGCCTGGCCCTACGGCACCCCCAAGCTGATGTCGAGCTACCCCTTCGAGCATGGGGATCAGGGTCCGCCCAACGACCAGGGTCTGACCCGCCCCATCCATCTCCAGGCGGGCGGGGACCGCTGCGGCGGCGACTGGGTGTGCGAGCACCGCTGGGGGCCGATCCAGCGCATGGTGGGTTTCCGCGCCGCGACCCAGGGGGCCCAGGTGGTCGATCACTGGTGGGACAACGGCGGCAACCAGATCGCCTTCGGGCGCGGGGGTCTCGGTTTCGTGGTCATCAACCGGGGCGAGCGACCGCTCGAGGAGCGGCTCCAGACCGGGCTACCCCCGGGGGACTACTGCAATCTCTGGGAGGGCGGGCTGGCCGTCGGTGCCTGCGAGGGCGGGGTCATCCGCGTCGCCGCGGACGGTGGGGCCCTGTTCACTGTCCCGTCCATGGCCGCGGCCATGATCCAGGTCCAGGCGAGACCCGAGCCGATACCCGGCGACTGGCGGCGCACCCTGATCTTCATCCGCGGCGAGACCCAGTCTGGCCAGGACCTCTTCGTGCGCGGGGGCATCGACCATGGCCACGCCAGCACCCTCGGCCGCGACTGCAGCCCCCAGAACCTGGCCTGCGCCATCCCCATCCGCCACCGCAACTGGCGCAACCCGACCACCAGCGGCTGGAAGCAGGGCGATGAGCATTTGGATTGGTACGGTGCCGAGCCCGGACAACAGCCCTCCGCCTCGGGTGAGGCCGCCGAAGGTACGCCGCTCGACTGGACCACCGACGCCTGGCCCGCGGACTGGGGCGCCCGGCGCACCGTTGCCGAGGACGGCTTTGGGGAGGAGCCCCTGAACACCTGGGGCCACCACTACTGGATGCTGGATGCGGACCTGGACTGCTCGCGCACCCTGGACGGCTGGTTCGAGGTCAAGTCCTACATCGCCAGGGGCACAGGCTGGGAGCCCGACATCGCCCAGCCCGGCGCACCCTGGGCCTCCGGTAACCACTTCGCCCGCTGCGGCTGGCTCAACGTCTTCGCCCGCGGCCAGGCCGAGTCCATTGAGCAGCGGGAGCTGGCGCCATAGGACAGAGCTGGAGCGGGTAACGATCGGCCGAGATGGGGTGCGGGGCTTGCTGCGGTCAGACCTGGGTCTCGGTCGTTTGGGAGTGAGTGGCTGACCAGGCTCGGCTAATCGTGGCGCCCCATATCTTGCTTCTCACTCGAAGGATAGAACCAGGCGCTTGGCCGCCCGCAAGGACGTATCCAGTGCCTGGGTCAGGCCGGCGCGACGGACTCAAGCCGCCTCGGCGTGGAGGCGTAGGCCGAGTGCACGCGCCACCTTGAGCACCGTCGCCAAACTTGGGTTGCCGTCCTGGCTCAATGCCTTATACAGACTCTCGCGGCTCAGACCGCTGTCCCGCGCGACCTGGGACATTCCCTTCGCGCGGGCGATATCCCCGAGGGCCCGGGCGATGCCCGCGGCATCCTCCGGCGCCTCGGTCAGCCAGGCGTCCAGATAGGCGGCCATCTCCTCCGGCGTGCGCAACTGCTGCGCAACGTCGTAGGGCAGAGTCGCGGTCTTCGGCGAAGACTCGGTTTCGGTCGTTGACATCGGGACCTCTCACAGGTTTCTGGCAAGCTCAATGGCAATCCTGATGTCATGCCGCTGCGTCGACTTATCACCGCCGGCCAGCAGGATGATCAGTTGACCGTTCCTCTCCGTGTAGTACACGCGATAGCCTGGACCTAAATCGATCTTCAGTTCCGATACGCCATCCGATAGATACCGAGACTGGCCTGGATTGCCATGGACGAGGCGATCGACTCGGACCTGAATTCGCGCGCGGACCTTGGGCTCTCTAAGTGAGTTGATCCAGTCCAGATAGACCTTGGTCATGCTCACGTGCATGGCCGCGACTGTAGCTCGTGGGCTACGGGTGTCAAGGGTGGTAACCGTTAGCCCGCGGTCTCTCCGTACCATACGAGGGCTCGGCGGCAGGTCACGGGCCAGGCATCTGGAACCGACGCAGGCGCTCGCGCAGCAATTGCTGCTCGGGCTTCGGCTCGGCGTGACGACTCAGGATCAGGGTGCGCCCGTCGGTGGTCGGCAAATGCACATCGACCATCTGGATGGCGGCGAATTTCTCCAGGACGGAGCGGGGGGTGAGCA
>JBLMWY010000127.1:0-6467 GCA_050257475.1 Bdellovibrio bacteriovorus | reverse complement strand
TCCTCGGGGGATGACGCCGCGGCGAGGTGCTTAGGGGTGAGCATGGCTGGCTCCTGGGGCCTGGAACGCCCGCTCAGGCCCCATCCGGGCAGGGTGTGCCCAAGGGGCCGGCGCGGGGGCGCAAGTATCGCGCCTTTCGTCGCCTAATGCTCGTTCTGGGCGCGGCAGTAGGCGCGGGCGAACTCCAGCAGCTCTTCCATCACCCGCAGACGGAACTTCTGCTTCTGATGGACGAACGAGAACGGACGATCCAGCGGAGGATCGAGGTTCACGGCCACCAGGGTGCCCAGCCGAAGCTCCTTCTGAATGGTCGCGCGGGAGACCACCGACACCCCCATGCCAGCCTCCACCGCCCCCTTGACCGCCTCTGGGCTGCCCAGCTCCATGGCGACCTTCACCGCCAGGTTGCATTCGGGCTGGTGGCACAGGTAGTCGTTGATGACCTCGCGGGTGCCAGACCCCTCCTCGCGGCAGATGAAGGGGTACTCGAGGAGGGATGAAAAGGTGATCTTCTCCTGGTTGGCCAAAGGGTGGTTGGGCGGGACTATGGCCACGAGCTGGTCGCGCTTGCAGGTCTCGACCACCAGGTTTTTGTTGCCCACGGGGGATTCGACCACGCCGAGGTCGATGGCATTGTTCTCCACCATGGAGACGATGCCCTCGCTGTTCGATACCTTGAGGTGGATGGTGACCTCCGGGTAACGCTCCTTGAAGTCCCCGAGCAGGGTGGGGAGCATGTACTCGGCGATGGTCGTGCTGGCCCCGATGGTCACCGCCCCGCTGATCTCCCCCGTGATCTCCCTCACCGCGTTCTCCATCTCCGCGTAGAGCTCGAAGATGCGGTCCGCATAGGCGTAGACGTTGCGCCCGGCGTCGGTCAGGCTGATGCGATTGTGCGTGCGGTCGAACAAACGGGTGTTGAAGTGCTCCTCGAGCTGGCGTACCTGAAAGGTGACCGCCGGCTGGGTCATGTGCAGGGTCTCCGCCGCCTTGGTGAAGCTCAGGAGCTTGGCAACGGTATGAAACACCTGAAGTCTACGGTCCGCCATCGTACGGGTTTCAGTGGATGCACAAATAAAATGTGCTTATAGCACAAAAACGCCAACTCGGCTTCGTTTTACTGCCTTTTCAAGGGCTTTTCCTGTGCTGGGTCGGAACGGCTCCTGGCTTCTCGTTGTTGCGTTTATGCACCTGGATGAAATCTGCAACAAGCAGTGGAAAAACTGTCGCATTTCGCATAACGTCGTCGATGAGTCGAGATCCGGGGGCCCCGGAGCCGACCGCCATCAGGGCTCGCTGTCGGCCCAAGCCGATTCACACACTCAAAAGGGGGGACACTCGATGAACGCTAGGATTTCACGCGCGGTGGCGTACGCGCTCGCCCTAGGCGCACTGGGGGCGGCCATTGTTCCAGTGGGTGCAATGGCCTCGGGGTTCGCCCTCCCAGAGCTCTCCGCCGCCGGGGTGGGAACCGCGAATGCCCTGGTGGCCAACCCTGAGGAGACCGGGGCCTTCGCCTACAACCCCGCTGCCATGGGGTTTCACGATCGCTCCAGCGTGGCCCTGGGAGCCCTCTTCATCGGCCCTAGCTTCACGGTGAGCACCGCGAGCGGCAGCCATGACAGCCAAGGGGCGGATTGGTATGCGAGCCCTCAGATCCAGGCCGCCGTGCGGCTCAGCGACCAGTGGCGCCTGGGTCTCGGCGTCAACGCGCCCTTCGGGCTGGAGACCCGCTGGCCCTATGGGACCTTCCCGGCCCTGAGCCAAAGCGTCACGGTGCCATCGCGTCTGGGGCCGGTGACAGTCCCGACCGGCAACCACCCGACGACCAGCAAGCTCGAGGTCCTCGATTTCGTGCCCTCGGTGGCCTACCGGGTCAACGACAATCTCAGTCTCGGCCTGGGGCTCGACCTCTACTGGGCGAAATCGGCCCAGTTGAGCTCGAACCTCGGCCAGATGACCGGCGACGGCAATGGCATCGGTTTCAACCTCAGCGCCCTCTATCGGCTCGACGCCCTGAGCCTGGGCATCGCCTATCGTTCCGGAGGCACCCTGAAGCTCGACGGGGGCTACACCCCCCAGAGCCTGCCCCTGGTGGCGGCGGGCCGCCTGGCCCCGGGTCAGAGCGCCAACGTGGACCTGGATCTTCCCTGGAGTCTGCAGCTCGGGGTGCGCTATGCGTTCAGCGAGGCCCTGGCGGTGGAGCTCGACTGGACGCGCACCGGCTGGAGCCAGTTCGAGCGGCTGGAGGTCCTGGGCGGATCCTCGGGGACCCTGATCTTCGCGGACGTCAACGACTGGGAGGACGCCAACGCCTATCGCCTGGGCCTCACCTATCAGCTAAGGCCTGCGACCCAGTTGCGTCTCGGCTATGCCTACGATGAGACCGGCCAGGGCGATGAGCATTTCAGTGCCCGGGTCCCCGACGCCGATCGCCAGCTCTTCGGGATCGGGGTCTCCCAGACCCTGACCCCGGACCTGTCGCTGGAGGCGGGCTACATGTACGTGATGATGGACGAGCGCTCCGTCCGCAGCGCCACCCCCTACCGGCCCGGGGGGGACGTGAACGGCACCGATGCGATCAATGGCGACTATGAGATGGACGCCCACGTGATCGGGATCGAGCTGGTCAAACGCTTCTGAGGCACCAAAGAAAACGCCGCCCCGGGGGCGGCGTTTTCAAACCAACCGCGGGGGCGGTCAGATGTAGAGGCAGATGTCGCTCTCGCCGGCGAACTCGAAAAAGGCCGCGGCGCCCGCGAACTCGATCCCGTCGATGAAGTTGGACGGATCCATATCGAACAGGTCCACGGTCATCTGGCAAGCGATCAGCTTGACCTCCGCCTCTTGGCACAGCTCCCGCAGCTCCTCGATGCTGGCCACGCCCTTGGCCTTCATCTTGGCCTTCATCATCCCCGTCATGATGCCCTCCATGAAGGGCAGCGCGGTGACCAGGACCGGCATGAACTTCTCCATGCCGCCGGGCATGGGCATCCCGGGGTTGCCCAGCGGGGTGACCTTGAGATCGAGCTTCTTCTTCAGGAGCTGCAGCCCGTAGAAGGTGAAGAAGATCTGGGTCTCGTAGCCGAGCGCCGCCGCGGTCGAGGCGAGAATGAAGGGGGGGTAGGCCCAGTCTAGCGAGCCCTTGGTGGCGATGATGGCGAGCTTCTTTTGATCCATCGAGTTCTCCGGCGGGGGTTGGCCGCGCGTTTCGTGGGGGGATGGCTGACCTGGCCGCGATCGGGGCGCCGCTCGGGGCGCCGACGTTGGCTCAGGACTTTTTGATCAGGAAGTGGAACTTGCCGCCCTCTTCCTTGGATTCCATGAGCTCATTGCCCGTCTGCTTGGCGAAGGCGTCGAAGTCCTTGACCGAGCCCGGATCGGTGGCGATGACATGGAGCACCTGGCCGGCCGACATGGCGTTCAGGGTCTTCTTGGCACGCAGAATGGGCAGGGGACAGTTCAGTCCGCTGGCGTCGAGCTCTTGATCGAAGTCTGCCATGGGGTACCTCCGGGATTCGGCTGTTTTAGAATATGAGCAAACACGAGAACGCCTATTTGTAGGCGAATCCAGGGGAAAAGGCAAGGTTGGCTCGCACCTTCCGTCGGCGCCCGAGGCTCCGGCGCTGGAAGCCCCTCACTGGCTCGGCCAGTCGATGGGAAACCCGTGGCGGGCCCAGGCGATGATGCCGCCCCTGAGGTTCAGCGACCGCCCGAGCCCTTGCTGCATCAGGTAGGCGCAGGCCTGGTAGGAGCGGGCACCGCTGCGGCAGTACAGGACCAGGTCCTTATCCTTCGGAAGCTCCCCCATGCGCAACGGGATCAGATGCATGGGCATCGGCATGGCCCCCGGGATCGTGCCCTGGGCCATCTCGGCGGGGGTGCGGATATCCAGCAGCACCAGGTCATCGCCCCTGGCGAGCCGTTCCTGCAGCGACTCGGAGTCGATCTCGTTGATCACGCTGTCGGCCTATGCCAAGCCTAAGTATTTCAGTATATTAAGGTCTTTTGACTCTGATCTCAATGCGAGTCCCCCTGGGCGCGTCCCGGCGAGCCCCTTCGACTGAGCCCTAACCCATGGAATTTCTACCCATCTTTCAAGTGGTCCGAGATAAGCCTTGCGTGGTCGTCGGCGGCGGGACCACCGCGGAGCGCAAGGTCGGTAGCCTGCTGCGTGCCGGCGCCGCGGTGACCCTGGTCTCCCCTGAGCTGACCGCCGGCCTCGTCCGCCGCGCCGAGGCAGGCGAGCTGCGTCATGTGGCGCGCCGCTTCGAGCCGGCCGATATTTTGGGGGCCAAGCTGGTGATCGCGGCCACCGACGACCGTGTGGTCAATCGTCGCGTGGCCCAGCTCGCGGGAGAGCAGGAGGTCCCGGTCAACGTGGCGGACGACCCAGACGCCTGCACCTTCCTGCTGCCCTCGGTGATCGACCGTGACCCGGTGGTGGTGGCCATCTCGACGGGCAAGGCCTCGCCGGTGCTGGCGCGGCTCCTGCGCACCCGGCTGGAATCGATGATTCCAGCGGGATACGGCCGTTTGGGGGAGCTCTGCGCCCGCTATCGCGACCGGGTCAAGGCGCGCTTCAGCGATGAGAGGGACCGCCGGCGATTCTGGGACCGGGTCCTCCAGGGGGCGGTAGCGGAGCGGATCTTCTCCGGGCAGGTTGAGGAGGCGCAGGCCGCCATCGAGCGGGAGCTGGCCCCCGGCGCCCTGGATACGGACCTGGGTGAGGTATATCTGGTGGGGGCGGGCCCAGGGGATCCGGACCTCCTCACCTTCCGGGCCCTGCGTCTGATGCAGCAGGCGGACGTGGTGGTCTATGACCGTCTGGTCGCCGAGCCCATCCTCAATATGACCCGCCGCGATGCCCGCCGCGTCTACGTGGGCAAGGAGCGCAACAATCACGCGATGCGCCAGGAGGACATCAACCGCCTGCTGGCCGATCTGGCCAAGGACGGGCATCGGGTGCTGCGGCTCAAGGGGGGCGACCCCTTCATCTTCGGGCGCGGCGGCGAGGAGATCGATACCCTGGCGGCCGAGGGCATTCCCTTCCAGGTGGTTCCAGGCATCACCGCTGCCTCGGGCTGTGCCTGCTACGCCGGGATCCCGCTGACCCACCGCGACTATGCCCAGTCCGTTACCTTCGTGACCGGGCATCTCAAGGACGGGACCATGAACCTCAACTGGCCCCAGCTTGCCCAGCCGGGCCAGACGGTAGTCTTCTACATGGGCCTGGTGGGACTGCCCATCCTGGTGCGCGAGCTGATGGCCCACGGGGTCTCCGCCGCGATGCCGGTGGCCCTGGTCCAGCAGGGGACCACCCACATGCAGCGGGTCTACACCGGGACCCTGGGCAACATCCTGGAGGTGGTGGAGCAGGATCCGCCCAAGCCGCCGACCCTCATCATCGTGGGCGAGGTGGTGCGGCTGCGGGAGAAGCTCTCGTGGTTCCGCACCCCCAGGGAGCCCCACCAGGGGGCGACCACCCCCATCACCCCCGGGAGCTGAAGACCCCAACGGTCACCCTGTATCGCAAGAATCAGGCAAACGATTGTCCGCGAATGAACGCGAGAATAGAGCAGCGGTGTGTATCTGAGGGCGGCAAGCACCGGGGATCCTGAGCGCGCGCCAACCCTGTCGCGGCGACACCCTCCGTCCGTAAAGTTCAGTTAATGCGCGTGCATTTGCGGCCGGCTCTATGACTGCCACTGCCTCCTCAAGGCCTTAAACCGCCGAAGGACGGCAGGCGTAGGCGGCGTCAAAGAGGGCCTCCAGCTCGGGATGGGTGCCTCGGATCTGATCAACCACCTCCCGGGCCCAATCGAAGTAGGCCTGCTGGCGGTCCAGGTCCCAACCCACTGGGGGACTCGCGGCGACGTCCCTCAGGTTGCAGATCTTGTCCGCCAGCTTGACCAGCCGGGCGGCCTCGCTCGCCCCCGCCGCGTGGACCACCTGAAGGCGCTTGCGCTCGGACTTCGGCAGGCGTTTGTCGTCGGTGACCTCCACGACGACCTCACGCACCGCCAGACCGAACCGCGCCTCGATCTCGCTCGGGGTCGTCCCCGTGTCCTCCACGGTATCGTGGAGCAGGGCGGCGCACAGCACCAAGGGGTCCTGGATCCGAGCCTCCCGATACAGCACCCGCATCAAGGCGATGGGATGGTTGATGTAGGGCGTGCGAGCCGGGTCCTTGCGGCGCTGGTCCCGGTGCCGCTCCGCGGCGAAGGCCAGGGCCTCGACCACCAGACCAAAGGTTGGATGCTCCACCGCTGCCGCTCCGCCGTCGCGTTTGGTCCCGGTGTCAGTGGGACCCGGGTGACCCCTCGGGTTTGACTGTGGTCAGACCGAGCTGCTCCCAGTCCTGGATACCGCCCCGGTACCACTTGAGCTTGTGGGCCGGATAGCCGTAGTTGAGCAGCGCGCGGATATTGGTGGGCGACTGTCCGCACCAGGCCCCATTGCAATAG
>JBLMWY010000126.1:0-2508 GCA_050257475.1 Bdellovibrio bacteriovorus | reverse complement strand
CAACCCCCGCAAAGAGCCGCGGCACCACCGAGTGCCCCAGGAGCACGACCTTGCCCGCCCCCGACTGCTCGCTCGCGGTGAAGGGGCGACCGGCGACCAGGCGCCATTCCCGGGCGGTCAGGAACGCATTGGTGATCCCCTGGACGGTGGTGGACCAATTGGCATTGCCACGGACCACCTGCTCGCGCTTGAAGACCGAGGGGGCCGTGGTGACCACCCCGGCCAGCTCCAGGGCGATGGCTCGGGCGTCGGCCTCGGTAAGACCCTCGCCACTGCCGCTGCCGAGCCGCACGCCCTGGCTCTGGGCGCTGCCCGGCGTCACCAGAAGCAGATTGCCGCCCAGGCTCTGGATCTGGGCGATGATGCCCTGACGCGCCCCCTCGCCCAGGGCCATGACGGTGATGACGGCGGCGACCCCCACCACCACCCCGAGCATGGTGAGGGCGCTGCGCAGGGGGTGGGCACGCAGCGAATGCAGGGCGCCACTGAGATTGGTGGCCAACCGCATCGTGTCCCCTCACCCCAGCGCGGGCCGAGCCGTCTCGGCGTCTGAGGGGCCGCGACCCCGCGGGCTTGCCTGGTCCGAGACCAGCCTGCCATCAAGCAGTTGGATGATCCGCCGGGCATGGCGCGCCACGGTGGGGTCATGGGTCACGATCACGAGGGTGACACCGGAGCGGTTCAGCCCCTCGAAGAGCTCCAGGATGGAGGCGCCGGCCCGGCTCTCCAGGGAGCCGGTGGGCTCATCGGCGAGGATCAGGGCCGGCCGGTTGGCCAGGGCGCGGGCGACGGCGACCCGCTGCTGTTGGCCGCCGGAGAGCTGCCGAGGCAGGTGATCGGCACGGTCCGCCAGTGCGAGCTGCTCCAGCAGCTCCAGGGCCCGCCCCCGACGCTCACGCGCCCCCCAGCCCGCGTAGCTCAGCGGCAGCTCCACGTTCTGCCGTGCCGTGAGCCGGGGGAGCAGGTGGAAGCCCTGGAACACGAATCCGATGGAGCTGTTGCGCAGGGACGCGATCCGGTCCGCGTCCAGGCCGACCAGGGGCATGCCATCGAACCAATAGTCCCCCGTGCTAGGCCGATCGAGACACCCGAGGAGGTTGAGCAGGGTGCTCTTGCCCGACCCGGACGGACCCATGACGGCGACCATCTCGCCGCGCTCGATACGCAGGCTGATATCGGAGAGGACCGCCAGCCGCTGTCCACCGAGCCAGTAGTCCTTTCCCAACCCCTGGGTGCGGATCAGCGCGGCCATGGTCGCGGCGGCCCTGGCTCAATCCTCGGCGTAGCCAATGACCACGGCATCGCCGGCCTGGAGCCTGCCCTGCGCCAGGACCGTGAAGCGCTCGTCGCTCGCCCCGGCGAGGATCGGCACCGCCTCCATGCCCCCCGACCCCCCGGGGATCCAGACCCGCAGCCAGCCCTCGCCCACCTCGGAAGGCTTGGGCCCTTCGCGGCCGGCCGGCTCCCTGGGGACGAAACGCAGGGCCGCATTGGGGATTCGCAGCCCATCCGCGACCTCCTCGACCACGATCCGCACCACCGCGGTCATGCCGGGAAAGAGCGCCAGATCCGGGTTCTCCGCATCCACGAGCACGGTGTAGGTCACCACGTTCTGGATCAGGTTGGGCGCCTTGCGGATGGAGGTCACCTGGCCTTCAAAGACCCGTCCGGGGTAGGCGTCCACCGAGAAATAGGCCGCCTGATCCGTCCGCACACGCCCGATGTCGGCCTCGTCCACATAGGTCTCGATCCGCATCCGGGCGAGGTCCTGGGCCAGGGTGAAGAGGGTGGGCGCCTGCAGGCTCGCCGCCACCGTCTGCCCCTCCTCCACATCACGCCGGATCACGATTGCGTCCAAGGGGGCACGGATCTCGGTGCGGCTGAGATTGACCCGGGCCTCCTCCAGGGCCGCCTCCCGTTGCGCGATGGTGGCCCGGGCGTAATCGGCCTGGGAGCGCGCCATGTCCACCTCGGCGCGGGCCGCGGCGATCTCGGCGTCCTGGACCCGCCCCTTGCCGTCCGCCGCCTCCAGCAAGGCCTTGGCCGACTGAAACTCGGTCTGGGCGGATTGCAGGTCGCTGTCGGACACCCCTCCCTTGGCCGCCAGGGTGCGCCGCCGCTCCAGGGTGCGCCGGGCCTCCTCATGGCGGGCTCGGGCGCTCGCGGCCTCCGATTCGGCCACGCCGCGCCGCGCCTCATGCTGCTGGAGCTGGGCCTGGGCCTTGGCCAGCGCCGACTCCCGGCTGGCGAGCTCGGCCTTCGCCACCTCCAGTTGGGCCTGCGCCTCGCGAGCCCGTGCCAGAAAGGTCTGCGGATCCAGGCGCGCCAGCAACTGGCCCTTGGTCACGGTGTCGTTGAAGTCGACCAACACCTCCGACACCTGGCCGGAGACCTGGGTGCTGATGTTGGTGCTCAACACGGGGCGCACCGTCCCGGTAGCCGTGATCAGGGCCCGCACCTGACCCCGATCGAGGACGAGGGTGCGCAACGTCGACGGCTCGGGGCCCG
>JBLMWY010000125.1:0-2734 GCA_050257475.1 Bdellovibrio bacteriovorus | reverse complement strand
CCGCCCTCACCGTCGGCGATCAGGCCCTCGACCTCAGCACCCGAGGCCGCGGCGGGGTGGCGCGCTTCAAGCTCGACCCGGACAACCCCGAATGACCGATGCGGAGCCAGCGGCGGGGCGCGTGATCCGGAGCCATGCCCCCCGGCGGTGCAGATGAGCAAGGGCGGCGGGTCCATGCAGGCCATCCGCGGGATGCACGACATCCTGCCCGGCGACGTGCACCTGTGGCAACGGATCGAGGACGGCGCCCGGCGCATCTTCGACGCCTACGGCTACGCGGAGATCCGCACCCCCCTGGTGGAGGTCACGGAGCTCTTCAAACGCTCCATCGGCGAGGTTACCGACATCGTCGAGAAGGAAATGTACAGCTTCACCGACCGCAACGGCGACTCGCTCAGCCTGCGGCCGGAGGGCACCGCGAGCTGCGTGCGGGCCGCCATCGAGCACGGGCTGCTCGCCAGCCCCCAGCGGCTCTGGTATCGGGGCCCCATGTTCCGGCACGAGCGCCCCCAGCGGGGACGCTACCGCCAGTTCCACCAGATCGGGGTGGAGGTGCTCGGTCTCGCCGGTCCCGACATCGACCTGGAGGTGATCCTTCTCACCGCCCGGCTGTGGCGCGACCTGGGTCTGGGACGGCTGCGCCTCGAGATCAACACCCTGGGGGACCCGGCCGAGCGTCAGGCCTACCGCCAGGCCCTGGTCGCCTATCTGGAGGCCAACCTGGACCGTCTGGACGAGGACAGCCGCAAGCGCCTCTACACCAACCCCCTGCGGGTGCTCGATTCCAAGAGCCCCGAGACCCAGGCGGTGGTGGCCGGGGCCCCGGTCCTGATGGAGTGGCTGGGGGAGACCAGCCGGGGCCATTTCGAGACCATCCGCCAGGGGCTCGACGCCGCCGGCATCGACTATCGGGTCAACCCCTGCCTGGTGCGCGGCCTCGATTACTACAATCGCACCGTCTTCGAGTGGATCACCGACGATCTGGGCGCCCAGGGCACGGTCTGCGCCGGTGGGCGCTATGACGGGCTGGTGGCCCAGCTCGGCGGGCGCGAGACCCCGGCGGTGGGCTTCGCGCTGGGCATCGAGCGCCTGGTGGAGCTGCTGGGGGCGGCCGCAGGCGCGAGCGAGGGGGCGACGCCCCTCGACGCCTACCTGGTGGCGGTGGGGGAGCGGGCCCAGCGGGAGGCTCCCCTGCTCGCCGAGCGCCTGCGGGATCTGGCCCCCGGGCTGCGCCTGCTGACCCACTGCGGCGGCGGCAGCTTCAAGGGCCAGTTCAAGCGCGCCGACAAGAGCGGCGCACGCTTCGCCCTGGTGGT
Organism: Bdellovibrio bacteriovorus; assembly: GCA_050257475.1. Lineage (GTDB taxonomy): Bacteria > Pseudomonadota > Gammaproteobacteria > Chromatiales > Chromatiaceae > Thiodictyon. The sequence goes on along the minus strand of JBLMWY010000125.1, from coordinate 1,418 downwards.
GGGAGACGGGGAGCTGGAGCGTGGACTCATCGGGGTCAAGCCCCTGCGCGAGTCGGGCGATCAGCAGGAGCTGACCCTGCCGGAGACCGCCGCCCTCCTGGCCGTGGCCGCCCCCAAGCCGTAATCCCGGGGCGGAATCCTCCCGCAGCCCCAATGAATCGCAAGACTGAGAGCAAAGGACCCTGAGCGTGAGTCAATACGAAACCGACGACGAAAAGGTCGAGGCCATCAAGAAATGGTGGAAGGAGAACGGCACCTCCGTGATCGCGGGAGTGGTCATCGGGCTTGCCCTGGTGTTCGGCTGGCGCGGTTGGACCCAGTACCGCGATAGTGTCGGCGCCCACGCCTCCGCCGACTTCGAGCAGCTCCTGGCCAGCGCCGACCAGGGACAGGTCGAGTCCGCCACCAAACAGGCGGAGCTCCTCAACAAAGAGTACGCCTCCACCCCCTATGCCGCCCTGGGTTCCCTGGTGTCGGCCAAGGTCCGCTACGAGTCCGGAGACGTGGCCGGTGCCATCGCGGACCTCCAGCGGGTGATCGCCAAGGCACCCGATCCGGCCCTGGCCCGCCTGGCGGGGCTGCGTCTGGCGCGCATCCAGGTCTCCGAGGGCAAGCTCGACGCCGCCGCGGCCACCGTCAGCGCCCACGACGACGGTCAGGCCTTCGCCGGCGACTTCGCCGCGGTGCGGGGTGACATCGCCGCCGCCCGGGGTGACACCGCCAAGGCCAGGGAGGAGTACGAGAAGGCCATCGCGGCCGGCACCGGCCTCTCCCAGCTCATCCGGCTCAAGCTCGACAACCTGCCGGCCGCCGGCTGAGATCAAGACCCCAGATGCATCCTGAGATGGACCGCCACCCGAGCGCCCCCCGCCCCTCCCTCGCTGCGCCCGCCCTGGCCGCCTTCCTCGCCCTGGGCATTGGCGGCTGCAGCTACATCCCCTGGCTCGGCGCGGACAAGGACCCCACGCCGCCCACCAAGCTCGAGGACTTCGTCCAGGAGGTGGGGCTCAACGTCCTGTGGTCCGAGCGCCTGACCAAGGGCAGCGAGGGTCGGCGCCTGGATCTGGTCCCCGCGGTGGGGGGCGGGCGCATCTGGGTGGCGGATTCCCGGGGGCAGATCCTGGCCGCCGACCTGGACAGCGGCCGCGTCCTTTGGGAGCGCGAGACCCGCCTCCCCTTCAGCGGCGGGCCTGAGGTGGCGGGCGACCGCCTCTTCCTCGGCACCAGCGGTGGCGAGTTGGTGGCCCTGGGCGCGAGCGATGGCCGCGAGCTGTGGCGCGCCCAGCTCGACAGCGAGGTCCTCTCGGTACCCCGCGCCACCGGCCCGGGCCAGGTCATCGTCCACACCCTGGACGACACCCTCTATGGCCTGGACGGGGCCACCGGCGCCGAGCAGTGGCGGGTGAGCTATCCCGCGC
>JBLMWY010000124.1:0-5984 GCA_050257475.1 Bdellovibrio bacteriovorus | reverse complement strand
GCGGTCAGGGTGTCCAGCACGGGGCGCCGCGCGGCGCTGTGCATGGCCACCCCGCCGCAGGCGGCGAGCGGCAACCCAAGCGCCTCGCCGAGGTGCTGGAGCCGCGCCAGCCAGGCCCCATCCCCGCCCCGGCGGTGGAGCACTACCCCGATCCACAGCCGGCCCGCTAAGTGCTCCAGTAGCCATCGGCCCTGGGGCAGGATTTCATCCTGAGCGCGCTCTCGCTGCGGAAGCCAGAGGAGCAGGCAGTCCAGCAGCCCCTCGTCCAGATCCTCCAGCAACAGCCGGTATTGTCCCTTGTTGGCACGCCGTCGGGCTCGGCTGATGAGCTCCGAGAGGTTGCCGTAGCCCTCCCGGGTCTGGGCCAGGGCCACCAGACGGGGACCGGAATCGATCTGGAGCTCAGCGCCGACGATCAGGTGCAGGTTAAGGGCCTTGGCCTCCTCATGGGCCCGCACCACCCCCGCCAGGGAGCAGCGATCGGTGAGGGCGAGGGCCGCGTAGCCCAGCTCATGGGCACGGAAGACCAGCTCCTGGGGATGGGAGGCCCCCTCCAGGAAGGAGAAGCAGGAGCGGCAATAAAGCTCGGCGTAGCCGGTGGCCAGGGTCGTATCCGTCCGGGCAAAACTGTATTTGCATACAGTATTGCTCAGATCAGGCGCCCGTCCACCTCCACCTGCGAGAGGACCCCTCAGTGGGGATCAGGAACAACCCGTGCCTTACCGTTCTGGGACCCCGGGCTCTACCCCGCCGGCCGGCGGTCCCAGACGACCGGCTCAGCCACACTCCGCCGCGGCGCACAGGTCCCAGACCTCGGGGGAGTGGTAGAGGCGGGCGAGCTGCAGCTCCCGCTCGATCTCCATCTCCCGCGGCAGATGGTCCCCGAAGCGGGTGAAGAGCTCCTCCTGGTCGTTGGTCTCCTGGCGAGCCACCTCGGTGTCGATGTTGGTGATGTTGGCGTAGGCCTTGGGTGGAAAATCGAGCCCGTCCCAGGTGAGCGCTTGATAGTCCGGGACCCAGCCCAGGGGCCCCTCGATGGCGCTGCCGTTGCTGTTGCAGCGATCCACCACCCATTTCAGCACCCGCATATTCTCCCCGTAGCCGGGCCAGATGAAGCGGCCGTGCTCGTCCTTGCGGAACCAGTTGACGCGGAAGATACGCGGCGGGGTGGCCACCATCTTGCGGCCGATGCGTAGCCAGTGGCGCCAGTAATCGGCCATGTTGTAGCCGCAGAAGGGCAGCATGGCCATGGGGTCACGACGCACCGCGGCCTGGCCGATGGCCGCGGCCGTGGCCTCGGAGCCCATGGTGGCGGCCATGTAGACCCCGTGCTCCCAGTTGTAGCTCTGGAAGACCAAAGGGAAGTGGCGGCTCACCCGCCCCCCGAACAGGAAGGCGCTGATGGGCACCCCCTTGGGGTTCTCCCACTCCGGGTCGATGGATGGGCACTGGGCGGCGGGGGCGGTGAAGCGGGCATTGGGATGGGCGGCCGGGGTGCCGGTCCCGGGGGTCCAGTCCTGCCCCTTCCAGTCGATCAGGTGCGCCGGGGGCTCCTTGGTGAGCCCTTCCCACCAGACATTGCCATCGTCCGTGAGCGCACAGTTGGTGAAGATGCAGTTGGCGGTTAGGCTCGCCAGGGCGTTGGGATTGGACTCCGCGTTGGTCCCCGGGGCCACCCCGAAGAAGCCAGACTCGGGGTTGATGGCGTAAAACTTCCCGTCCGCGGGGTTGGGCTTGATCCAGGCGATGTCATCGCCCACGGTGGTCACCTTCCACCCCTCGAACCCCTTGGGGGGGATCAGCATGGCGAAGTTGGTCTTGCCGCAGGCGCTGGGGAAGGCCCCCGCCACATAGACCTTCTTGCCCTGGGGGGACTCCACCCCGACGATCAGCATGTGCTCGGCGAGCCAGCCCTCGTCGCGCGCCATCACCGAGGCGATACGCAGGGCGAGGCACTTCTTGCCGAGCAGGGCGTTGCCCCCGTACCCGCTGCCGTAGGACCAGATCTCACGGGTCTCCGGGAAATGGGCGATGTACTTGTCCTCGACGCAGGGGGCGCAAGGCCAGGGGACGTCCTTCTCCCCCGGCTGCAGGGGGGCCCCGACCGAGTGCAGGCAGGGGACAAAGTCCCCGTCCGGCCCCAGGGCATCGAGCACCGCCTGGCCCATGCGGGTCATGATGCGCTGGTTGACGACCACATAGGGGGAATCGGTGATCTCCACCCCGATGTGGGCGATGGGGGAGCCGATGGGCCCCATGCTGAAGGGGATCACGTAGAGGGTGCGCCCCCGCATGCAGTCCTTGAAGTTCCTCCGGAGGATGGCCTTCATCTCCCGCGGGTCCATCCAGTTGTTGGTGGGACCCGCATCCTCCTCGCGCTGGGAGCAGATGAAGGTCCGCTCCTCCACCCGCGCCACATCGCTGGGATGGGAGCGGGCCAGGAAGCTGTTCGGCCGCTTCTCGGGGTTGAGGCGGACGAAGGCCCCGCTCTCCACCATCGCGTCGCACAGGCGGACATATTCCTCCTGGCTGCCGTCGCACCAGTAGATCCGGTCCGGATTGCACAGCTCGGCGATCTCGTCCACCCAGGCCAACAGCCTGCGATGGGTCGTGCGCGCGGCACCATCATGGGTCTTGGTCATGGCGGGGACCTCCAAGGTCATGCATACAATAGCGGGCACCTGTGACCACAGCGGGTCGCCGACGGCCGGGCGCCCGTCTGGTCCAGTGAAATAGCAAAACTCAAGCCAAAGCCTGCAGAGGCACCAGGGACGGCGGACGAAGCAAGGCCGCCTTGGGCCGGGCCTCCGGCGCACGCCGGAGGGCGGTCATGTGTGACCCAGGCCACATTTTACGGCATCAGGAAGCCCCGTTCCCTGCGGCCGATCAACCGAGCCCTAGTGCGAAGACCCGAGCGGACCCCATGGCGCACAATCGAGACGAGCTGATCCTCACCCGCCCCGACGACTGGCACCTGCACCTGCGGGACGGATCCGCCATGGCAAGCGTGGTCGTCCACACGGCGCGCCAGTTCGCCCGCGCCATCATCATGCCCAACCTCAAGCCCCCCGTGGTGACCACGGCCCAGGCCCTGGCCTATCGTGGGCGGATCCTGTCGGCCCTGCCCCCGGGGAGCGGCTTCGAACCCCTGATGACCCTCTACCTCAGGGACAGCACGCCTGCGCGGGAGGTGGCGACGGCACGGGCGAGCGGGGCGGTCCATGGCTTCAAGCTCTACCCGGCCGGCGCAACCACCAACTCCGAGAGCGGGGTGACCGATATCAGGCGGATCTACCCGGTGCTCGCGGCCATGGCCGAGCAAGGGCTGCCGCTTCTCGTCCATGGGGAGGTGACGGACCCGGCGGTGGACATCTTCGACCGGGAGGCGCGTTTCATCGAGGAGCGCCTGGTCCCCACCATCGCCGCCTTCCCCGGGCTGCGGGTCGTGCTCGAGCACGTAACCACCCAAGACGCAGTCGACTTCGTGCGCCAAGGGCCCGACACTCTAGCGGCCACCATCACCCCACACCATCTCCTGTACAACCGCAACGCGCTGCTGGCCGGCGGCATCCGCCCCCACTTCTACTGCCTGCCGGTCCTCAAGCGCGAGCGCCACCGCCTGGCCTTGGTGGAGGCGGCGACCGGGGGACATCCGCGCTTCTTCCTCGGCACCGACAGCGCCCCCCATCCCCAGCGGGACAAGGAGAGCGCCTGCGGATGCGCGGGAGCCTACAGCGCCCACGCGGCCTTGGAGCTCTACGCGGAGGCGTTCGAGCAGGCGGGTGCCCTGGAGCGACTGGAGGGCTTCGCGAGTCACCACGGGGCCGACTTCTATGGGCTGCCCCGCAACACCGGAACCCTGACCCTGAGGCGCCAGCCCTGGCAGGTTCCAGCCAGCTATGCCCTCGGCGAGGACCGGGTGATCCCCCTAAGGGCCGGCGAGTCCCTGAGCTGGCGGCTGGTGGACGGCGCAGGGGCTCCCGAGGTCTGAGCCCGACCTGGCGGCCGCCTGGCGCTGATGGTCAGGGGTTGAACGGCTCGGGCTTAGTGCTGCCCGAGTCTTCAGGGACCGGCGCCACGGGCGCCTTGCCGGCCTTGTCGTCGAAGTCCACGTCATCCCAGAGATCCTGCTGCTCCTCTGACTCGGGGGGATTCCCGTCGTAGACCAGGTTCCTTCGGCGCTGCAGATAGGCATCACGCAGAAACACATAGGGGTCTAGGGCCGCCTCCTCCAGGATCTCGCCTGCCGCCAGTCGATCGGCCCGATAATCCACGACCCGCAGCGTGATCAGGCCCCAATAGACCTTATCCTCTCCAATGCTGATCAAGGGGTCGGTCACGATGTCGCCGCCCCAGCCCAGGATCCCCCTCATGCTGCTCGGGCCCAGGATGGGAAGCATCACGAAGGCCCCGGGCTCCAGCCCCCAGTATCCCAGGGTCTGGTCGAAGTCCTCCTTGTAGCTCTGCAGCCCCACGTTGGTTGCGACATCGACGAACCCGAGCACACCGACCGTGGTGTTGATGAAGATCCGGCCCAGATCGCTGCCGGCTCGCGAGAGCTTGAACTGCAGGATGTTGTTCGCGAAGGAGGTCAGATCGTAGAGGTTATCGAAGAAGTTGGTGATGCCGCGGTCCACCACATCGGGGGTCACGGCCCGGTAGGCCTTGGCCGCGGGCTTGACGAAGGCGTTGTCGAAATCCGTGTTGAAGCGGAAGACGGCCCGATTGAAGGGCTCCAGGGGATCGCGCGGGTCCGTTACCCGATCGGGATTGGAGGCACAGCCAACACCGAGCAACGCCAGGATCAAGGCAAGCGGCAGCGCCAACCGGGGAACCAGGCGGCGTGGCGGACTTCGGCGGCACATCAATCTCGCATCCCCCGGGCACGGCTCGAAGGCCGGGATGCTACCACAGGCCCAGGGTCCGATCGTCACCTCGCCTCGCCAGCCCGTCCGGCAGCCTACCGAACCTAAGGCAGCGGGCGCACCTCGTACCCCCGTTGCTCGAGCAGGCGCAGAACACCCCCTTGCCCGGGGAGGTGCAAGGCGCCCACCGCGATGAACCACCCCCCCTCATCGAGCAGCGGCTGCATCCGCTCGGCCATGCGCCGATTGCGGAAGTCCACGGCGGCCTCCCGGAACAGGGCCGCGAGTCTCGGGTCCCCGTCCTGCAAATAGCGCTCGCTACGCGCCATCAAGGCATCGAGGTCCTGGGCAAGATAGGCCCGGATCAGGTCCTCGAACATGGCGGGCATCTCCTGGCGGGAATCCAGGGTCTCGCGCAAGAGGGCGATCTGGTCCGCCTCGGTCAGGCTATCGAACACGGCGAGCTGCTCCTCCATGGTCTCCAACCCCTTGATCTTCTTGCCGGCCTCGACCGCCGAGCGATACAGGACCAGATCCATGAACTCCCCCTTCTCGGCTGGCGGCAGGCTGAGCAGGGTGACCACCGCCCAAGGCTTAAAGTCGTCGAAGGCGGCGGGCGTCATGCCAAGTCCCCCCAGGGCCTCCGCCGCCCGCTGGTAGAGGTCCGCGGGGAGCACCTCTTTTAGGGTCCGGCCGTCCGTATAGGTCATGGCGACCATGGACTTGATGATTGCCTCGGAATTCGGGACCACCTCCAGGGCGAAGGCTGGGCTCGCCTCGAAGGCGGCCCGCACTGGGTCGGGCAGGCTCAGGACACGGGGGTCCTCGCTGTGGATGGTGCCGAGCAGATAGCTCGGTGCCGTCGCGGACGGGGACTGGACCCTGTAGATGATCCCGCTGGAGGTCGGTAGGCCGCGTCCCCACCCCAGGCTTGTCGCCGCGAAGACGCACAGGACGCCCAGCATCCACCAGGCGCGAAACCACCGATCACCTCCGCACCCCATTGAGCCTGGCCCCCACGCCGCGCCATCACCGATAACGCACTATAGCAGTGCGCACGCAGCGTCAGAGGCCGTATTTCGGGGCGCACGGCCACCGAACCCACCGACCCCACAGACC
>JBLMWY010000123.1:0-12531 GCA_050257475.1 Bdellovibrio bacteriovorus | reverse complement strand
GCGCCTATCCAGTTTCTGGTCTTCCTGGTGAGCCTGGCGCTGGTCCTGCGCTTCCTTTGGACCGGCGCCGGCGAGCAGGCGGCGACCCTTTCCGTTGTCCTCAAGACCCTGGTCCTGTACGGCATCATGATCACGGGCTCCATCTGGGAGCGAGCGGTCTTCGGGCGCTGGCTGTTCGCCCGACCCTTCTTCTGGGAGGACGTCTTCAGCATGCTGGTGCTGGCCCTGCACACCGCCTACCTGGTGACCCTGGTGCTGGGCCTGCTGAGCACCCGGGAGCAGATGCTGCTCGCCCTCGCGGCCTACGGCACCTATGTGATCAACGCCACCCAGTTCCTGCTCAAGCTCAGGGCGGCACGGCGGGAGTCTGAGGTCCCGGCGACGCCCTCGCCCGCTCCCGCGGCCAGGCCAGCGGGATCAGCGGCATGACCGGACTCGCCCGCCCGCTGCCGGTCGGCGGACCCGTGGCATCGGGCCAGCTCGAGCCCCTGCGCGAGCGCGGCCAGTGCGAGGTGTTCTGCGGCCTCTCCAGCATCCTGTGGCTGCACCGCAAGATGCACGACGCCTTCTTCCTGGTGGTGGGCTCACGCACCTGCGCCCACCTGCTCCAGTCCGCCGCCGGGGTCATGATCTTCGCCGAGCCCCGCTTCGCCACCGCCATTCTCCAGGAGCGGGACCTGGCCGGGCTAGCGGACTGCAACGAGGAGCTGGACCGGGTGGTCGCGCGGCTGCTGGAGCGTCGGCCGGACATCCGCACCCTGTTTCTGGTCGGCTCCTGCCCCTCCGAGGTCATCAAGCTAGACCTCGGCAAGGCCGCCGAGCGCCAGACCCGGGAGCATGCTGGCCGGGTAAAGGTCCTGGCCTTCACCGGAAGCGGCATCGAGACCACCTTCACCCAGGGTGAGGACCGCTGCCTGGCGGCACTTGTCCCTGAGCTGCCGCCCTTGCCGCCGGATAAGCGGAACCTCCTGGTGGTCGGTACCCTGGCCGACCTGGTCCAGGACCAGTTGTCCAGGCTCTTCGAGGCCTTAGGGATAGGCCCAGTCCATTTTCTCCCTGGCACGGACTCTCTCGCGCTTCCTCCCTTGGGCGACGGGACATGCGTCCTGTTCGCCCAACCTTTTTTCAACGAGACCGCCGGCCTGCTGGCGGCGCGGGGGGCGCGTCTGCTCCCGGCCCCCTTCCCCTTCGGCGTGGAAGGCACCCGGGGGTGGCTCGGGGCAGCGGCGCAGGTCTTCGCGGTGCCGGAGGAGCGGTTGGAGGCGGTGACGGCGGCCCCGGCGGCTCGCGCCGGTCAGGCCATCGGGCACTACCGGGAGCTGCTCGCCGGACGCCGGGTAAGCTTTCTCCCGGACTCCCAGATGGAGATCCCCCTGGCCCGCTTCCTGGGCCGGGAATGCGGCATGGAGCTCCTAGAGGTGGGAACCCCTTACCTGGACCGCCGCCTGCTTGGGCCGGAGCTGGATCTGCTGCCGCCCCGACTGCGCCTCAGCGAGGGTCAGGACCTGGATCGCCAACTCGAGCGGCTGCGCCAGGACCGTCCGGACCTGACGGTCTGCGGGCTCGGGCTGGCGAACCCCCTAGAGGCCGAGGGACTTGCCACCAAGTGGTCCATCGAGCTGATCTTCAGCCCCATTCAAGGCTTCGAGCAGGCGGGGGATCTCGCGGAGCTCTTCGCCCGCCCCCTACTGCGCCGCGCACGGCTCCAGGTCTAGCCATGCAGCTCAGTGTCTGGACCTACGAGGGCCCCCCTCATATCGGCGCCATGCGGGTGGCGGCCTCCATGGAGGGGGTGCACTGCGTGCTGCACGCCCCCCAGGGCGACACCTACGCGGATCTGCTCTTCACCATGATCGAGCGCCGCGACCGCCGACCCCCGGTGACCTACACCACCTTCAAGGCCAGGGACCTGGGATCGGACACCGCCGAGCTGGTGAAGGAGACGGTGCGTGCCGCCCAAGCCCGCTTCAACCCCCGCCTCATGCTGGTCGGTGAGTCCTGCACCGCCGAGCTGATCCAGGACCAGGCCGGGGCCCTGGCCCAGAGCCTTGGCCTCCCCTCCACCCTGGTCCCCCTGGAGCTCTCCGCCTATTCGCGGCAAGAGAACTGGGGGGCGAGCGAGACCTTCTATCAGGTGGTGCGTCGCGTCCTGGCGCCCCAGGTCCCAGCCCTCGGAACGGCACGCCCCCCGAGGCCCGCCGGCCAGCGGCCGAGCGCCAACCTGCTCGGCCCCACCGCCCTGGGCTTCCACTGCCGGGACGACGTGACGGAGGTGTCCCGGCTGCTCGAATCGGTGGGTGTGGAGGTCAAGGTGGTGGCGCCCCTGGGCGCGGACCCGGAGGCCATCGCCCGCATCCCCGAGGCCGACTTCAACTGCTGCCTCTACCCCGAGGTGGCGCTCACCGCGGGCACCTGGCTTGAGCGGCAGTTCAAGCAGCCCTTGGTGCGGACCGTCCCCATCGGCGTGGGGGCCACCCGGGACTTCCTGCGTGAGGTCGCCTCCCTGACCGATGTGGATGTGGAGCCGGTAATCGCCGCCAAGGGCTCCCGCCTGCCCTGGTACAGCCACTCGGTGGATTCCACCTATCTGACGGGCAAGCGGGTCTTCATCTTCGGCGACGGCACCCACAGCGTGGCCGCCGCGCGCATCGCCGCGGAGGAGCTTGGCTTCAAGGTCGTCGGGATCGGCACCTATTGCCGGGAGATGGCGCGGGAGGTGCGAGCCGCCGCCGCGCACCATGGGGTCGAGCCCCTCATCACCGATGACTATCTGGAGGTCGAGGCCCGGGTGGCGGAGCTGCGCCCCGAGCTGGTGCTCGGAACCCAGATGGAGCGCCACATCGCCAAGCGGCTCGGCATCCCCTGCGCCGTGATCGCCGCGCCCTTCCACGTCCAGGACTGCCCCGCCCGCTACAGCCCTCAGATGGGATTCGAGGGGGCCAACGTGCTCTTCGACACCTGGGTCCATCCCCTGATGATGGGCCTGGAGGAGCACCTGCTCACCATGTTCCGTGGTGACTTCGAGTTCCACGATGCCGCCGCCCCCTCCCACCTCCAGCACGGGACCGCGGACGCCAAGACCCGGCCGGCAGAGCCCCGGACCGAACGCCCCCATGAGCCGGGGAGCCGGGACGACGGCGGCGCCACGGTCGCCTGGTCCCTGGACGCCGAGCGGGAGCTGAAGCGCATCCCGTTTTTCGTGCGGGGCAAGGCCCGGCGAAATACTGAGCTATTCGCCCGCGAGCGCGGGATACAGACCATCGACCTGGAGACACTCTACGATGCCAAGGCGCACTTCAGTCGCTGAAGTCCCGGTCGTCCAGCGCCCGGTCGACGAGCGCGTGGGCAGCGGCACCGGACCCCGGGCCGCGACCACACCGATGCGGGTTGTGATGATCTCCCTGGACGGGCACCTGTCCGGCACCCTGAACCGGGCGCGCCCCGCGCTGGATCGGGACATCCCGGGGCTACGCCTCGACATTCACGCCGCCGCCGAATGGAACGAGGACCCGGAGGCCATCGAGCGTTGCCGCCGCGACATCGCCCAGGGGGACATCATCATCGTCACCATGCTGGTCATGGAGGAGCACATCGCGCCGGTCCTGCCGGCGTTGAAGGCGCGCCGAGACCAATGCGACGCCATGGTGTGCTGCATGTCCGCGGCGGAGGTGATGCGCCTCACCCGCATCGGCGGGTTCAACATGGGGGGCGAGGGCGGTAAGAGCAGCGGCCCCCTGGCCCTGCTGAAACGCCTGCGCGGCAGCAAGGCCAAGGGCGAGAACGCCGGCGCCCGGCAGATGGCGATGCTCCGGCGCATCCCCAAGCTGCTGCGTTTCATCCCCGGCACCGCCCAGGACGTGCGGGCCTATTTCCTCACCCTCCAGTATTGGCTGGCGGGCTCCGAGGAGAACATCGCCAACCTGATCCGCTTCCTGGTGGACCGCTACGCCGATGGCGAGCGCCGTTCCCTGCGGGGACGCCTCAAGGTACCCCTGCCCCAAGAGTACCCCGAGGTGGGTGTCTACCATCCGCGCCTGCCCGGCCGCATCGCCGCGGAGGCGACCCGTCTGCCCCTCGGCGGACGCGACTGCAAGGGCACCGTCGGCCTGCTCCTCATGCGCTCCTACGTGCTGGCGGGCAACGCCAACCACTATGACGGCGTAATCGCCGCCCTGGAGTCCCGGGGCCTGCGGGTCATCCCGGCCTTTGCCAGCGGTCTCGATGCCCGCCCCGCGGTGGAACGCTTCTTCATGGCCAACGGCCGCGCGGTGGTGGATGCGGTCATCTCCCTCACCGGCTTCTCCCTGGTGGGCGGACCCGCCTACAATGACGCCCGGGCCGCCGAGGAGCTCCTGAGCCGGTTGGACGTGCCCTACCTCTCCACCCTGGCGGTGGAGTTCCAGACCCTGGAGCAATGGGAGGGCTCTGCCCAGGGTCTGCTCCCGGTGGAGGCCACCATGATGGTCGCCATCCCCGAGCTTGACGGCTCCACCGGCCCCTTGGTCTACGGGGGTCGCTCCACGACCGTGGCCGCGGACCGGCAGCGGGACATGCAGACCCATGGGGAGCGCACGGGCCGGCTCGCGGATCGGGTGGCCCGCCTGGTGGCGCTCCGTAAGCGGTCCCGGGCGGAGCGCAAGGTGGCCGTGGTCCTGTTCAACTTCCCCCCCAACGCGGGAAACACCGGCACCGCCGCCTATCTCTCGGTCTTCGCCTCCCTCTTCAATGTGCTCAAGGCCATGAAGGCGGAGGGCTATCGGGTCGAGCTCCCGGCCGATGTCGATGACCTGCGGGAGCGCATCGTCAACGGCAACGCCCAGCGCTTCGGGGCCCACGCCAACGTGCTGACCCGCATCCCGGCGGACGACCATGTGCGCCGGGAGCCCTGGCTCCAGGAGATCGAGCGCCAATGGGGCCCGGCCCCGGGCAAGCAGCAGGCCGACGGTCGGTCGATCTTCGTGCTCGGCGAGCGCTTCGGCAACGTCCTGGTCGGGGTTCAACCCGCCTTCGGCTACGAGGGCGACCCCATGCGGCTGCTGTTCGAGCAGGGCTTCACCCCCACCCATGCCTTCAGCGCCTTCTACCGCTATCTGCGGGAGGACTTCGGGGCCGACGCGGTGCTCCACTTCGGGACCCACGGGGCCCTGGAGTTCATGCCCGGCAAGCAGGTCGGGATGTCCGCCGCCTGCTGGCCGGACCGGCTGATCGGCGACCTGCCCAACCTCTATCTCTACGCCTCCAACAACCCCTCCGAGGGGACCATCGCCAAGCGCCGCTCCGCGGCCACCCTGGTGAGCTATCTCACGCCCCCCATCGCCCGGGCCGGACTCTACAAGGGGCTCACCGAGCTCAAGGGCTCCATGGAACGCTGGCGCTCCCTGTCCCCCGGGGCCGCGGACGAGCGCGCCGATCTTGCGGAGCTGATCCAGGCCCAGGCCGCGTGCCTGGACCTCTGCGACCCCGAGCCCCTGTGGATCACCGACGCGGAGGCTCGCATCGATGCCCTGAACCGGCAGGTCCTGGAGCTCGAATACACCCTGATCCCCCACGGGCTGCATGTGGTGGGCACCCCACCCCGCCCGGAGGCTCGGGTGGATCTGCTGCTCGCCATCGCCGAGTCCGTCCACGGCGCACGCCCGGAGCGGGACGCCGTCGCCGCCTTGGTGGCCGGCGAGTCCCCGGAGCGGGCCCTGGCGGCGGGCGCCATGCCGGCGAGCGCGGAGAACCTGGCCCTGATGAAGGCCCTCGCGGAGACCGACCAGCTGCTCCAGACGGAGCACGAGATCCCGGCCCTGCTGCGGGCCCTCGACGGCCGCTACCTGCGCCCGGCCCCCGGCGGCGACCTGCTGCGCACCCCGGCCATCCTGCCCACCGGGCGCAACCTCCACGGCTTCGACCCCTACCGGATCCCCAGCAGCTACGCCGTGAAGGACGGGGCCCGCCAGGCGCAGCGGCTGCTCGCGCGCTACACGGACGAAGGTCACCCCATCCCAGAGTGCGTGGCCCTGGTCCTCTGGGGTACCGACAACCTCAAGACCGAGGGCGGCCCCATCGCCCAGGCCCTGGCCCTGATCGGCGCCCTGCCCCGCTTCGACAGCTTCGGGCGCCTGTGCGGGGCCCAGCTCATCCCCCTTGAGGAGCTGGGACGCCCGCGCATCGACGTAATCATGACCCTCTCCGGCATCTTCCGGGACCTGCTGCCCCTGCAGACCCGCCTGCTCGCGGAGGCCGCCTACCTCGCAGCCAGTGCCGAGGAGCCCGAGGAGCAGAACTTCGTGCGCAAGCATGCCTTGGCCTACCAGGCCCAGAACGGGGTGGACCTGGAGACCGCGGCCCTGCGCGTCTTCAGCAACGCCGACGGGGCCTATGGGGCCAACGTCAACTATCTGGTGGACAGCAGCCGCTGGGACGAGGGCGACGAGCTCGCCGAGACCTACACCCGGCGCAAGTGCTTCGCTTACGGACGGGCCGGCAAGCCCAGGGCCGAGGCCAAGCTGCTCACCAGCGTGCTCGGCACCGTGGACCTGGCCTACCAGAACCTGGACTCCGTGGAGCTCGGCGTCACCTCCATCGACCATTACTTCGACACCCTGGGCGGGATCAGCCGGGCCGTGGGCCGTACCCGTGGCAGCGAGGTCCCCGTCTACATCGGCGATCAGACCCAGGGTGACGGGGTGGTGCGCACCCTGGCCGAGCAGGTGGCGCTCGAGACCCGCACCCGCATGCTCAACCCGAAATGGTACGGGGGCATGCTGGAGCACGGCTACGAAGGTGTGCGCCAGATCGAGGCCCACGTGACCAACACCATGGGTTGGTCCGCCACCACCGGCCAGGTGGCCCCCTGGGTCTACCAGCGCCTGACCGAGACCTATGTCCTGGACGAGGCCATGCGCGAGCGCCTGGCCGCCCTTAACCCCACCGCCTCCGCCAAGGTCGCGAGCCGACTGATCGAGGCCCACGAACGCCGTTACTGGACCCCGGATCCCGAGACCCTCGAGGCCCTGCGCCGGGCCGGCGAGGAGCTGGAGGATCGGCTGGAAGGGGTCTATCAGGAGGCCGCCGCATGAACGATCTGCACATCCCGATCCGCATTGGTGCACCCCCCGGGGATGGGGAGGGCAGCGTCCAGGTCCAGATGGATGTCGCCACGGATCAGCGTACCGCCAAGGTCTTCGCCGTCTACGGAAAGGGAGGGATCGGCAAGAGCACCACTTCCTCCAACCTTTCGGTGGCCTTCAGCCTACTCGGCAAGCGGGTCCTGCAGATCGGCTGCGACCCCAAGCACGACTCCACCTTCACCCTCACCAAGCGCCTGGTGCCGACGGTCATCGATACCCTGGAGTCGGTGGACTTCCACCCCGAGGAGCTGCGCCCCGAGGACTATGTCTACGAGGGCTACAACGGGGTCATGTGCGTGGAGGCGGGCGGCCCCCCGGCGGGGACCGGCTGTGGCGGCTATGTGGTGGGCCAGACGGTGAAGCTCCTCAAGCAGCACCACCTGCTGGAGGACACCGACGTGGTGATCTTCGACGTCCTGGGCGACGTGGTGTGCGGCGGCTTCGCCGCGCCCCTGCAGCACGCCGACCGGGCCCTGATCGTCACCGCCAACGACTTCGACTCAATCTTCGCCATGAACCGGATCGCCTCGGCAATCCTGGCCAAGTCCAAGAACTACGGGGTCCGGCTCGGAGGCGTCATCGCCAACCGCAGCGCCGAGACCGATGAGATCGACCGGTTCGGCGCCGCGGTGGGCCTCAAACGCCTGGCTCACTTCCCGGACCTGGACGTGATCCGCCGCAGCCGGCTGAAGAAATGCACGCTCTTCGAGATGGACCCGTCCCCCGAGGTGGAGTCCACCCGGGCCGAGTACCTGCGGCTCGCCGCCACCCTCTGGGCCGGCACCGAGCCCCTGGCGGCGGAGCCCATGAAGGATCGGGACATCTTCGACTTTCTGGGGTTCGACTGAGGAAGGGGATCTCAGGAAGGACGGTCCACGAATGAATGCGGATGAACGCGATTTGGCGCGTATGGCAGGGGACGATCGGCCTCGTCTGGTCCACCGTCTCCGCGCATCCGATTGCTAAGCTAGAGGTTCTCGAGATGCCGACTCTGTCCTACCAGGAGCGACGCGGGGAGCTTCGGACCTACTTCGACCGCACGGCGGTGGAGGCCTGGTCGCGCCTGACCTCCGATGCGCCCGTCAGCCGCATCCGGGCCACGGTGCGGGCCGGGCGCGATCAGATGCGCCGCACCCTCCTCGACTGGCTGCCCGCGGACCTGAAGGGCAAACGACTCCTCGACGCGGGCTGCGGCACCGGGGCCTTGGCGGTGGAGGCGGCGCGCCGGGGTGCGGACGTGGTGGCCATCGACGTGGCCCCGACCCTGATCGAGCTGGCCCGGGAGCGCATCCCGGACGACCTGGTCTCGGGGAGCCTCCTGTTCCTGGTGGGCGACATGTCGGAGGACCTCGGACACTTCGATCATGTGGTGGCCATGGACTCCCTCATCCATTACCAGAGCCGAGACGTGGTGGCCCTGCTGGCCGGGGTCTCCGCCCGGACCTCGGGCTCCATCCTCTTTACTTATGCCCCCCGGACCCCGGCACTGACCCTGATGCATGCCGTGGGGCGCCTCTTCCCCCGGGGCGACCGGGCACCGGCCATCGAACCAGTGAGCAGCGACTCCCTGGAGCGGCAGATACTCGGGAAGCCTGAGCTCAAGGACTGGCGCATCGGACGCACGGCGCGGATCGCCTGCGGCTTCTATACATCGCAAGCCCTGGAGCTGCGGCGCCCATGAGCCGAATTGCCGCCACCCTGACCCGGGAATGGCTACGGCTCGGTCCCCGATTCCTCCCCTTTGCGGACGCGGGGACCCGGGAGCTGCCCCTGGGCCGGCTCCTGCGCCTGGCCCTGTTCCAGGTCTCGGTGGGGATGGCGCTGGTGCTGCTTAACGGCACCCTCAACCGGGTGACGGTGGTGGAGCTCGGGGTGCCGGTCTGGCTGGTCTCCCTGATGGTGTCCCTGCCGCTTGTATTTGCGCCCTTCAGGGCCCTGGTTGGATTCCGCTCGGACCATCACCGCTCGGCCCTGGGTTGGCGGCGGGTCCCCTATATCTGGATGGGTACCCTGCTCCAGTTCGGCGGGCTTGCCATCATGCCCTTCGCCCTCCTGGTCCTGACCGGGGACGGCCATGGACCCGCGGCGATCGGGCCGCTCGGGGCCGCCCTCGCCTTCCTGCTCGTGGGCGCGGGGCTGCACATTACCCAGACCGCGGGCCTGGCGCTCGCGACCGATCTGGCCCCACCCGCTGCCCGGCCCCGGGCCGTGGCCCTGCTCTACGTCATGCTGCTGCTCGGCATGGTCGGTAGCTCGCTCCTGTTCGGCCGCCTGCTCGATGACTTCAGCCAGATGCGGCTGATCCAGGTCATCCAGGGGGCCGCCGTGGCCACCATGGCGTTGAATATCCTGGCCCTTTGGAAGCAGGAGGCCAGGGATCCCGCGCTCACCCGCCGGGACCGCCCGGTCCCGCCCTTCACCCAGGCCTGGTCGGACTTCCTCCGGGGCGGCCGCTCCGGGCGTCTCCTGGTCTCGGTGGCGCTCGGCACCGCCGGATTCAGCATGCAGGACATCCTGCTCGAGCCCTATGGCGGCGAGGTCCTGGCCCTGGGTGTGGGCGCCACCACCGGACTCACGGCCCTACTGGCCGGCGGCACCCTGCTCGCCTTCGCCATCGCCTCCCGGCGTCTTGCCCGCGGGGCCGACCCCTACCGACTCTCCGGGCTTGGTGCCCTCACGGGTGTCTTCGCCTTCGCCGCGGTGGTGCTCTCGGCGCCGCTCGACTCCGTGCCCCTGTTCCGCGGCGGGACCTTCCTGATCGGGCTCGGCGGCGGCCTCTTCGCCGTCGGCACCCTGACCGCCGCCATGGGCATGGCCCGCAACGGCGAGAGCGGTCTCGCCCTCGGGGCCTGGGGTGCCGTGCAGGCCACCGCGGCAGGACTGGCCATCGCCCTGGGCGGCGCCCTGCGGGATCTGGTCGGTGGACTCGCGGACCAGGGCCTCCTGGGACCCGCCCTCACCGGACCGGCGGTCGGTTACGGGGCCGTCTATCACCTCGAGATCTTCCTGCTCTTCGCGACCCTGGCCGCCATCGGCCCCCTCGTGGGCACCCCCCGCGAGACCCAGCGGTCCGAGTCAACACCTTTCGGCTTGGCCGAATTTCCCGGCTAGGCCATTGCCCACGGGAGGAGAACCCCATGCAAGTCGGCGCCTTCACAGAGTATCTAGACGTTGCCCAGATCGTCCTCTATGCCTTCTGGATCTTTTTCGCGGGGCTCATCATCTATCTTCGCCGGGAAGACAAGCGGGAGGGCTATCCACTCGACTCGGACCGCAAGAATGTGCGGGTGGTGGGCTGGCCGTCCATGCCCGCGCCCAAGAGCTTCCTGCTCCCCCATAACGGCGGCGTGCGCACCGCGCCCCGAGACGAGGCGCCCCTGACCGACATCAACGCCACGCCGGTCGCCCCCTGGCCCGGGGCCCCCTTGGCCCCGAACGGCGACCCCATGCTCGCCCGCGTCGGACCAGGCGCCTGCCCAGAGCGCGAGGACGTGCCCGACCTGACCTTCGAGGGCGAGAACAAGATCGTTCCGCTGCGGGTCGCCACGGACTTCTCCATCGCCGATCGGGATCCGGATCCCCGGGGCATGCCGGTTTTTGGGGCGGATGGGGTGCAGGGTGGGACCATCGCCGACGTCTGGGTCGACCGCTCGGAGCCCCAGATCCGCTATCTGGAGGTCAAAGTCGCCGAGGGACGCAACTGCCTGCTGCCCATCAACTTCGCGCGCATCAGCCGCAAGAAGGGTATCGTCACCGTGTCCGCCATCCTCGGAAGCCATTTCGCCAAGGTGCCGCTGCTCGCCAATCCCGATCGGGTGACCCTGCGGGAGGAGGACCTGGTGTGCGCCTACTATGGCGGCGGTAAGCTCTACGCGATGGCCCGTCGGACCGAGGCCCAGCTGTGAGCGACGGCGGACGGACGCGCCACACGGCGGTCACCGAGTATGAGTACGAGCCCGTTCCGGGACTCCCGGAACGGCTCCCGAGCGGTGAGGCGATCCTGTGGCAGGGCGCGCCGCGCTGGGACGTCCTGGCGCGGCGGGCCTTTCACGTGCGCAAGGTGGCCTTCTACTTCCTGCTCCTGGTTGCCTGGGCCATCGTCTGGGACATCCAGGGGGGGCGGGATCCCGTGGTGTCTGCCTTCTGGCTGGTCATCGCCGCGGCCTCGGCCATCGGACTCCTGACCCTGCTGGCCAGGTCCATGGCCCGGTCCACCCTCTACACCGTCACCAACCATCGCGTGGTGATGCGCTTCGGGGTGGCCATCCCCATGACCATCAATCTGCCCTTCGCCAAGATCACCGCCGCCGCCCTGCGGGACCACGGCGACGGGACCGGCGACATCCCGCTCACCCTGGCGGCCAGGACCCGGACCTCCTACCTCGTGCTGTGGCCCCATGTCCGGCCCTGGCATTTCTCCCCCGCGGAGCCCATGCTGCGCGCGGTTCCCGAGGCCCGGCGGGTAGCCGAGATCCTGGCAGGTGCGCTAAAGGACGCCGCCGGCGGCGTCGGGGAGCCTAGCCCCGCCCCGATGGGGAACGCCGAGGGCTCTCAGTCGGGCACCAGCCCCGTCGGGACGGTCAAGGGACGCGGGCCAGACCAGGACCAGGGTCTGGTGCGGGTTCCCCAGGGAGCCGACACCCTCCCGCCGGTCGCTTACACCTCAAATCGAGCCTGAGGCGAAGCCATGAGCAACCCCTCTCGCGACCATCCCTTCCTACCGCGTAAGGCCATCTACGCGGTCGCGGCCCTGATCGGCTTCTCCCTGGTCGCCGTGACCGCCGCACGCATCGCCGGGTTGCCGACCCGCGACCCCGAGACCTCGCCGATCGCGCAGTCCCTGGACCTTCGCTTCGAGGACCGCCGGGATGGTGCCGTCCTGGTCTATGACGCCGCGGACGGGAGCCTGGTCTCCGAGCTGCCGCCGGCCACCAACGGATTCATCCGGGGCGTGCTGCGCAGCCTGGTGCGGGAGCGCCGCAGCCATGACGAGGGGGCGGACGCCCCTTTCCGGGTCGCGCGTCACCAAGACGGCAGGCTGACCCTCGAGGACCTGGCCACCGGCCGCTCGATCGAGCTACGGGCCTTCGGGCCCACCAACGAGGGGGCCTTCGCGGCCCTGCTTCTGGCCCACCCCCGTTTCGCCGCCCACTGAGGCCCAGCTGGGGGATCAGGCGCCCGAGGCGACCCAGATCCCAGGATCCAACCCATGCTCGACCACGTCGCCCCCGCCCTCTTTGCACTCTTCGTCTGGTGGGTCGGGACCGGGGTCATCCTCTATCTCGACAGCCTGCCGGCACGGACCTTCCGGTGGAGCCTAATCGGTTCCCTGGTGGCCCTCGCCGCCTCGGTCTATGGGCTGATCCTGAGCAGCGACGGCACGCGGATCGCCGACGCCTATCTGGCCTTCGGT
>JBLMWY010000122.1:0-9051 GCA_050257475.1 Bdellovibrio bacteriovorus | reverse complement strand
TCTGCTCTTCATGGTGTGACTCCTTCTCGAATCCAGTTTGTGGTTGTTTGCTACGCGGATCTGTACCGCGTGGAATCAGACTAGTCTCCCTTGGGCCAGATGCAAGGGAGCGGCCCAAGTCTTATCCTTCCCCGGCCTGATGCCGCTACCGCCCCAGGGGTGCCGGCATCCCCACCCCCGCCTGCCGACCGGAGGACTGCCTTGGATATCGATGCCTTGAACGCCGAATACGCGATCCCCGGGACCCTGCGCGTCACCCCCGGCCGGGGCGGACTGCCCATGATCGAGATCGAGAATGGCCTGGCCAGCGCCTTGATCTCCCTCCATGCCGGCCAGGTCCTCTCCTACCGCCCGGCCAGCGCGGCCCAAGACCTGCTGTTCCTGAGCGAGCGCGCCTACTTCGAGCCCGGCAAGGCGATCAAGGGCGGGGTCCCCATCTGCTGGCCCTGGTTCGGCGCGGATCCGGAGGCGCGCGGCCGGCCCGCCCACGGCTTCGTCCGCAGCCTGCCCTGGACCCTGCGTGCGACCCGAACCGAGGAGGACGGCGCCACTCGGGTCACCCTCGGGATGGCCGATGACCAGGCCACCCGGGCCCAATGGCCCCAACACTTCAACCTGGCGCTGGAGGTGACGGTGGGTGAGACCCTCGGGGTAGAGCTGATCACCCGCAACCCCCAGGATCGGCCCTTCACCATCACCCAGGCCCTGCACACCTACTTCAAGGTCGGCGACGCCACCCGCGCCCGGGTCTTGGGGCTCCAAGGCTGCCGCTACATCGACAAGGCCGCCAATGGCAACGACGCCGTGATCAGCCAGGAGGGCCCAGTGACCTTCTCCGCGGAGGTGAATCGGATCTACCAGCAGGTGCCACCCGTGCTCCTCATCGAGGACCCGGCCCTGGGCCGGCGGGTGCGCATCGAGAGCCGCCACAGCGCCACCTGCATCGTCTGGAACCCTTGGGTCGACACCGCCCGCGCCATGGCCGACCTGGACGACGCGGATTATCGGATCATGGTGTGCGTGGAGACGGCCAACGCTGCCGATGAGGTGATCGAGGTGCCGGCTGCGGGGGAGGCACGGCTCGCGGTCGACTATCGCATCGAGCCCCTCTGAGTCTCGCCCCATCGCCATGAGTGAGCCGGAAGGGCGCAACGATGCCGCCGAGCGTGCCTGGGGCACCTGGCTCGACTGGGCCGCGAGCCAAGGGCTGGCAAGCCCTGCCGACCCCGGATTCGAGGCCCTGCGCACCCGGGTCTGGGAGGCCAGCGACTATGTCGCAAGCTGGGTGGCCCGCCACCCGGAGGCGTTCGCGGGCTTGCTTGCCAGTGGTGACCTCGACCGTGCCTATGGCCCCGGCGACCTGGCTGGGCAGGTCGCCTCGGCCCTTGCCGGGATCGGGGATGAGGCGGGGCTGCACCGGGCCCTGCGCCGCCTGCGCCACCGGGAGATGGTGCGCATCATCTGGCGGGACATCGGCGGCCTCGCCCCCCTAGAAGAGACCCTGGAGGACCTCTCGGAGCTGGCGGACGCTTGCCTCTGTCGGACCCTCGACCTCCTGCACGTCTGGACCTGCGCCGAGCTCGGAACGCCCCGGGACGTCGCGGGCCGGGAGCTGCATCTGCTGGTCATCGGCATGGGCAAGCTCGGGGCCCGTGAGCTCAACCTCTCGTCCGACATCGACCTGATCTTCACCTATCCGAGCCATGGCCACACCCTAGGGGGCCCCCGCGAGCTGGACAACGGTCAGTTCTTTACCCGGCTGGCCCAGCGCCTGATCCAGGCCCTCAACAACCAGACCGCCGATGGCTTCGTGTTCCGGGTGGACACGCGGCTGCGGCCCTTCGGCGACTCGGGTCCCCTGGTCATGACCCTGGACGCCCTGGAGGACTACTACCAGTCCCAGGCCCGAGAGTGGGAGCGCTACGCCATGATCAAGGCCCGGATCCTGGCGGGGGATCCCGGGGACCAGGCCGCCCTGGAGGCCCTGCTGCGCCCCTTCGTCTACCGGCGCTACCTGGACTTTGGCTCCATCGAGTCCCTGCGGGAGATGAAGCGTCTGATCGACAAGGAGCTGCACAAGAAGGGCATGGAGTCCAACATCAAGCTGGGTCCCGGCGGAATCCGCGAGATCGAGTTCATCGGCCAGGCCTTCCAGTTGATCCGCGGGGGCCGGGATCCGGAGCTCCAGATCCGCCCCATCCGCCAGGTCCTGCAGCGTCTCGCCCGCAAGGGGCTGATGCCCAGGGGTGACGTGGAGCAGCTCGACGCGGCCTATTGCTTTCTGCGTCTGGTCGAGAACCGGATTCAGGCCCATCAGGACAAGCAGACCCATCTGCTGCCGGCGGATGGGGTGGGGCGGCGGCGGCTCGCCCGCTCGATGGGCTTCGGCGACTGGCAGGGCTTCGCCGGCGTCTTGGGGGAGCACCGGTGGCGGGTGCAGGGGCAGTTCGACCAGATGTTCGCGGCCCCGGCGCGGGAGGACCACGGGGTCGGTCTCAAGGGCAGGGCCCAGGACGGCGCCGAGACGACCAAAGACACCCTGGCCGTGGAGCCATCCCTGGCCGCCTTGTGGAGCGGCGGGGTGGAGTCCGCCCAGGGGGAGGAGGTCCTGGCACGTTTTGGGTTCGCCGCCGCCCAGGATGCCTGGGGGCGGCTGCTGCATTTTCGCGAGGCCATGGCGCGTAAGGGGTTGAGCGCCAGGGGGAGCGGGCGGCTGAACCTGCTGATGCCCATGGCGCTCACCGCCATCGCCCGGAGCGAGACCCCGGATCTTGCCCTGGAGCGGGTGCTGCGGGTGCTCGAATCCGTGGTGCGTCGAAGCGCCTACCTGGCGATGCTCATCGAGCGCCCCCAGGCCCTGGTGCAGCTTGCTCGGCTCGCCGGGATGAGCCCCTGGATCGCGGACCAGATTGCCCGCCAGCCCCTGCTCCTGGACGAGCTCATCGACCCCCGACGGCTCTTCGAGCCCCTGCGCCGCGCCGAGCTCGCGGCGGAGCTGGACGCCCTGCTGGCACCGGTGGACGCGGAGGACCTCGAGCAGCAGATGGAGCGGCTGCGCCAGTTCGCCCACGGCAACATGCTGCGGGTGGCCGCCGCCGACCTCACGGGGGTGGTGCCCCTGATGAAGGTCAGTGATTACCTCACGGAGATCGGCGAGGCAACGGTTTCCCGGGTACTGCGCCTCGCCTTCGAGCATCTCGCGGAGCGCCATGGTCCCCCGCAGGGTCTGCAGCCCGGGGAGACGGGGCTGCTGGTGCTCGGCTACGGCAAGCTCGGAGGCATCGAGCTCGGCTACGGCTCCGACCTGGACCTGGTGTTCGTCCACGGCAGCGACCAGGCTTGGGCGGAGACCCTAGGCCCCAAGCCCATCAGCCACGAGCAGTTCTACAACCGGCTCGGCCAGCGCATGATCCACATCATGACCACCCGCACACCCGCGGGGATCCTCTACGAGGTGGACATGCGCCTGCGTCCGGACGGCAATAAGGGCATGCTGGTGCGCCCCCTGACCGCCTTCGCCGAGTACCAGGACCGCCAGGCCTGGACCTGGGAGCATCAGGCCTTGGTGCGGGCGCGACCGGTGGCGGGGGATCCGCGACTCGCCACCCGCTTTGCCGAGATCCGCCGGGCCACCCTGTGCCGCCCTCGGGAGCCGGTCAGGCTGCGCGAGGACGTCCGCTCGATGCGCGCCCGCATGCGCGAGAATCTGGACAAGTCCGGGGGCGGGCGCTTCGATCTCAAGCAGGGGCCCGGCGGTATTGCCGATATCGAGTTTATGGTTCAATACGCGGTCTTGCGCTGGGCCTCGGAGTACCCGGAGCTCGCGGACTGGACCGACAACATCCGCATCCTGGAGACCCTGGGGCGGCATCGGCTGTTGCCCGGGGAGGCCGCGTCCGACCTCACGGAGGCCTATAAGACCCTGCGGGCGGCCTACCACCGCAGTAGTCTCCAGGATCAGCCCAAGACAATCCCCGACGCTCAGCTTGTCGATCAGCGCAATCGGGTCATGGGGCTGTGGGATGCCTTGCTGGGGGGCACAGGCCCCGAACTGGACCAATCACACAGGGCGGGCGCCCCGCTCCCTGCCCGATCGGAGTAGCACATGGCGACGATGGCGGACCGTGACGGCCTGATCTGGCTGGACGGTGAGATGGTGCCCTGGCGCGAGGCCAAGACCCATGTCCTCACCCACACCCTGCACTATGGAATGGGGGTCTTTGAGGGTGTGCGCGCCTATCAGACCACCGAAGGCGCGGCCATCTTTCGCCTCGCGGACCACACCGAGCGGCTGTTCAACTCGGCCCATATCCTGGGGATGCCCATGCCCTGGGACCGCGCCACCCTGGATGAGGCCCAGCGCGCCGTGGTGCGTGAGAATCGGCTCGCCTCCGCCTACATCCGGCCCATGTGCTTCTATGGCTCGGAGGGGATGGGCCTGCGCGCCGACAACCTCAAGGTCCACTGCATGGTGGCCGCCTGGGCCTGGGGTGCCTATCTCGGCGAGGACAATATGAAGAACGGCATCCGCATCCGGGTGTCGTCCTTCACCCGCCATCATGTGAACATCACGATGTGCCGGGCCAAGGCCAACGGCAACTACATGAACTCCATGATGGCGCTGCAGGAGGCACTGCGCGACGGCTACGACGAGGCCCTGCTGCTGGACTCCGAGGGCTACGTGATGGAGGGCAGCGGGGAGAACATCTTCATCGTGCGCCGGGGGGTCCTCTACACCCCGGACCTGACCTCGGCGCTCGACGGCATCACCCGCAGGACCGTCATCACCCTGTGCGAGGAGCTGGGGCTCAAGGTGGTGGAGAAGCGCATCACCCGCGACGAGGTCTATATCGCCGACGAGGCCTTCTTCACCGGCACCGCCGCCGAGGTGACGCCGATCCGGGAGGTGGACGGCCGAACCATCGGGCGAGGCGGGCGTGGCCCCATCACCGAGCGACTCCAGGGGATCTACTTCGACCAGGTCCACGGCCGCCGGGACGAGCACCCCGAGTGGCTGACCCTGGTCTGAGGCCCGGCCGAGCCCGGGCGCAACCCAACGCACCGGCCACAAAACGGAGACCACCATGACCCAGGCCGCCGGCCAAAGCAAATCCGAGCCCGCCCCCATCGAGGTGAGGCGGGCGGAGCTTCCCCTCTCCTGTCCCCGTCCCGGGGATGTCCTCTGGAACATGCACCCGCGCGTCTACCTGCCCATCGAGGACGAGCCGAGCAAGGAGTCCGTCTGCCCCTATTGCGGGGCCCGCTACCGGCTGATCGACTGAAGGCCGCGGGTCGCGCGCCGCACCGCCTGTGCCGGGATTGGGAGGGCGCGAGCCCGCTCAGAATCCCCCGCCGGTTCGGAATCCCCCTCCGCCGCGGCCCCCGCCTCCCCCGAAGCCGCCGCCCCGCCGGCCGCCGAACATGTCTCCCAGGCCCCCCAGATCGCCCACGCCACCGCCCCAGACGGTCCCGCGACCGAAACCGCCGGAGCCGAAGGTGGGATCCGAGCGCTGAGGGCGGTAGCGCTGCTGCTCTTGGAGGATGCGCCAGAGGTTCTGGCGGTCCAGCAGGCCATTCAGGAACTGGCCCAGGAGCATGGCGATCAGGGCGTCATCGCCAAAGGTGGAGCCGGCCCTGTCGTAGCGGCTGCGCTTGAAGTCCGCCCGCAGGGCCTCGAGCTCGGCGAGTCGCCTCTGGTGCTGCTCGATGGTCTCCTTGAGCCCCTGGACGCTGGACTCGATCTGGCGGCGCTCGTCCTCCCGCTGGAGCATACGGCCGACGATCAGGTCGTCCTCCGGAAAGGGGGTGTCGAGGGCCTCCCGGCGCAGCTCCATCAGATCCTCCCGGCCCAGCTCGGCGGCCAGCAGGTCGATCGCCTTCTTCGTGTAGTCGTCCTCACCGGCCGCGAACAGGGCCTTGCGCACCACCAGGGCCTGATGGTCCGACTCGGCCGTGGCGATGCGGGCATCGATGGCGTCCAGCCGGGCCTGCTCCTCGGCGACGGCCGCCTCCAGGGCGGGGATGCCGTCGGTCTCGCGGGCCGCCTCGTCCAGTGACTTGAGCGCCTGGAACTCGACCTCGGCCCTGGACCCCAGCCCCTGGGCGTGCTCGCGCAGGCGCTGGGGGATCTCGTTCAAGCGGCTGTAGTTGGCCCGTACGTCGGCGAACCCGATGAGGCGGGCGACCCAGCCATCCAGCAGACGGATCAGACCGGCGGCCTTATAGGACGGCAGGCCATAGTCGCGTCCCCACAGATACATGAACAGTGGATCCGCCCGGTAGGCGGCCCCCTTCTGCTCCCGCTCCTCCTCGCTGCGGGCCGCCTTCTCGTCGGCATGACGGGCCACCCGCTCCGCCTCCTGTGTCCGGTCGCGCTGGGCCTGATAGGCCGGATCCGCGTCCAGCCGAGCCTGGGTCTTGGCCTCGGCGACGTCGACCGTCTCCGCCGCGGCGTTGACCCGTTCCGCCTGGGTCTGGCGCTCAGATTCCAGGGTCCCGAGGGCGGCGTTTGACGCCTGAGTTCGAGCATCCAGCTCCACCAGGGCCGACTGACGCTGGGCCAATAGCGCCACCACCTGCTGCTCGGTGCGGTCGAGCTGGCGGACCGTCTCCGAGTCGGCGATCAGCCCCAGCCGCACCCGCGCCAGATCCTTATCATCTTGGGCCTGGGCCCGGCGTAGCTCGGCGAGCCTTTCGTTGACCGACTCGATCCGGGACTCGACCGCGGCGATGGCGCTGCGTGCCTGGGAGACCGCTTGATCGATGCTGGCAAGGGTCTCGCGTCCTGAAACCATGATGTCACCTCAAGAAGGGCCGAGGGGTGGTCTCACCAGCGGGTGATGGCCCGGCCGGTCGTGGGCATCTCGTAGCGGGGCTCGAGCTCCCCGCGCGGCTTGTAGCCGAAGCGGTCGCGCTCGATGATGCCGTCATCCCGCTTGTCCTCGGCGACGGCGCGGAAGGTCTGCTCGTCCACCCGCAGGCCCCAGGATTTGACCCATTCGGTCGTCCGGGTTTCTTCGTTCTCGATCGGCACCGTCAGCACCCGGCCGGAGGGGTCCACGGCCTCCACGATGATGTAGAAGTTGCGTGCCCCCGTGTTGGCGTCGGGGATGCGCCAGACACCGCTCATCTCGCCGGGGCGGTTGGCGATGCGGATGGTGTATTCCTGCCCCAGGGCCGTGCGCACCTCCTGAAGGTCGCGGATGGCGGTCCTGACGCCCGCCCGGTCCTCGTTGCGCAGGGCCGTCTGTCCCGTATTCAGGAGGCGATCCGCGGCGGCCTTGGCGTTGTCGGACTGGGCCAGCGCCACGACCTCGCGATGGATCTCGGCCAGATCTTCCGGGAGGGCGGCGTTCGGGGCCACCACGGCGAAGTAGTTGACGGTGGCCGCCAGGACCCCGGCGCCCGTCAGGCCAGCCACCCATTTCCCCCAGGTGTTGCGCCTGATGTAGATCCGCGCGAGCCGGGTCGCGAGCGAGTCCGGTGGCGGCTTATAGGTGAAACGCTCCTCCTTGAGCGCGGCGACGCCCTGCTCGATGACATGATCGGGGACCTCGATGCCCTGGGCCCGATAGATCTTGCGCAGACGCTCCTTGAGGTCCTCCTCCCGGCCCAGCTCGTCGAGTTCCCGCTTCACGATGCGCTCGCGCCGGCGCAGGGTATCCACCACGTCCATGGCCAGCATCACGTCGTCGAGCGGCGGCCTCGGCACCCCAGAGTCTCCGCTGCCGCGCGGCTCAGCCGCCGAGACCGACCCGGCTGCGGTCCCTGCGAGGGGCTCCGTCTCCACGGTCAGGACCCAGACTCAAGCGCCAGCCCCTTACCCTCCTCGGCGAGGCGCGCCAGATTGCGCTTGCCCTGCTCCACCGCCTCGCGGATCTCATTGGCGTTCTGGGTGCTCTGCCGGCGCATCTCCTCGATGATCTGGTGGGACTTGGTCTGCCAGCTCACGACCGAGTCCACCAGGCGCTTGACCGAGTCGGCCCGCACCGTGGGTCCGTAGCCCGCCTTGACCGCCGCCTCCTGGACCTTGCCGCCGATGTCGGCCAGCACCTCCAGGGATTGGCTCACCCCCTCCTTCATGGCCTCCACCGTCTTGGTGCCCTCGTGGAGCCCGAACATGCCCGTGAAAGAGGCGGTGAGGGCCGTGAGGACCACCTCGTTGGTGCTGAAGAAGCTCACCGCCTGGGCATAGACCCGCTCCTTGGCGTTGGTGGTCTGGAGCAGGCGCGCCATGACCACTTCCGAGGTGTTGTAGGAGATGGTCAGATTGTCGGAGAGGTCCTTGGCGATCTGATAGCGCTTCTCCTCCTTCTGCAGGTCCCGCACCCGCTCGTCCCGGGTCATCTCGAGGCGGGCGCGCTCGGCGGGATCGTCGGTGGTAGCGCCTTCGACCGCCGTCATGGCCCCGGTCACCCCCGCCTTGGCGGCGTCGAGCCGGCCCTGGGCGGTCTTCAGCACCTCCAGGGCCAGGACTTCGGACTGCTTGAGCGCCCCACGGAAGTCCTGGTAGGCCTCCAAGATCCGCTGCTCGCGTTGGATCTGGTCGTTGGTGGAGGCGGTGACGTCCAGGTAGGTGTCCTTGATCTTGGCGAAGCGGCTCGCGATGTCGCCCCGGGTCACCTTCATCCAGATGTTGCCGATGCGCTCGAAGGTGTCGATCTTGCCGTCCTCCACCTGATCGACCATGGACTTGGCGTCGTCCCGGATGCTGTTGAAGGCGTTGGTGATCTCCTCGTAGCGTTGGCCGATCTCCATGGCCTGAACCTGCTCGCGCACCACGTCGTTGAAGAGGGAGGCCTGGTTCAGGGTGCGGGCGATGGCCGCGACGCGACCCTCGTCCAGCTCCGAGATCTGGTTCAGCAGGGCGATGATGGGCTCCACCTGCTTGTCGCCCTCCGTGGGCACGAGCCCCAGGTCGTGCAGGCCGTTCATGGCCTTTTCCAGGTACTGCATGGGGGTGGCGGCGATGGCGGCGGCGTTGGCGCTGGCCTGAGCGGCGGCAGTGGCGGCGGTATCGGTCATGGTTCCTCCGGTTCCGGCCCTTGGGGG
>JBLMWY010000121.1:0-12088 GCA_050257475.1 Bdellovibrio bacteriovorus | reverse complement strand
AAGACCAGGTCATAGCCGCTGCTGCCCGCGAAGAGCTTGGCCTCCAGGACGTCGTTGGCGTCATAGAGATCCAGCACCGGCCTGATCCCCGTGCGTTCCTCGAACTTGGCGAGGGTGTCCTCGGCGAAGTAGTCATTCCAGTTGTAGATGTGGACCGTCTCGGCGGCCTGGGTGGCCAGGGCGGCGGACAAGAGTCCGGCGCACAGGACCGGAAGGATGGGACGCAAGGCGGATGGCTTGGACAACGGGGTGCCTCCTCGGAGCGGGTCGATGGAAAGGGCCACGGATGGGCGCCAGCGGATCGCGATGCTACTGCAAAAGACGGCCTGCGCCTATGTCGGCGACGCGACATCTTTCGGGCCGCGGATCAGAGGCTTGTTTCGATCTGGCCCGGCGACCTTTGGGGCGGCGCCGAGGCCAGAGGGGTGTGGGATGGCTGAGATGGTCCACGCATCAGCGCAGTGGTCCCGGGTCCCGGGGCTGGGCGCGAATGGCGCAGGGCATCTTGGACAAGGCATGGACAAATGCCGTACCGTCTCCACCCTAGCCCCCTGGGAGTCGATGGACACGCCTCGGGCCCCTCGGCTTGCGGTCGCGTCCGGGATGCTCGTCTTGGGCATAGCTGGTTAGTTAGGGCTTTGCCACACAGGAAACCTTGGTTATGACATCGTCGCGTGAGGGGTCCATGGGAGATCACGACGGGAGCGACAAGTCGCAGGGGAATGCCCCGACATACCGGATCGGCGCCGTCTCACGGCTGACGGGGGTGCCTGCCGATACCCTGCGCGTCTGGGAGCGCCGCTATTCGGTGGTGACCCCCTACCGTGCCGACACCGGCACCCGCCTCTATGGCCCCGAGGACGTGGGTCGCCTAACCCTGATCAAACGCCTCGTCGATCGCGGCGATGCCATCAGCAGTGTCGCCAACCTGTCGCTCGCTCAGTTGCGCGACCGGGTGAGCGGGGCGGATCTGCCGGATATGGAGGGAGGGAGTGGGAGCCCGTGTCGCGTGGCAGTGCTTGGGGCATCCCTCTGCGATCGCCTGCGCCGGGAGGGCTCGGCCCTGGATGGCTGGGAGCTGGTGGGTTTCTACGACGGTCCCGATCAATTTCTCGCTACGGCTCGGAGCCTTGCGCCGGATCTGGTGCTGTTCGACTATCCAACCGTGCAGCCCGAGCAGGCCCGGGAGATTGCAAATCTCCTTGCCTTTTCCGGCGCCACGCGCGGTTTGCTGATCTACAGCTTCGCCACTCGGGCCACCTTGGAGCGCTTGGATGCGCGCCGCGTGTCGACCCGGCGGGCGCCCATCGACGTGCCCGAGCTGCGCCGCTGGTGCCTGTCCATGCATCAAGCCGCGCGGCCGTCGGGGGCGCAGGCGGGGGACGGCCTGGAGCCCTCCGAGGTGGACATCGCCCTGCCGATCCCTGCCCGTCGCTTCACGGACCGTGAGCTGGCCCAGATCGCCACCGTATCGACCACGGTCCGCTGCGAGTGCCCCCACCACCTGGCGGACCTCGTCTCGGCGCTCGCGGCCTTCGAGGCCTACAGCGAGGAGTGCGAGATACGCCATGCGGACGACGCCGCCCTGCATGCCTATCTCAATGCCTCAACCGCCCGCGCCCGCTCGATCATGGAGGGCGCCTTGGCGAGGGTCGTCGCCGCCGAGCAGATCCCCTTGGGTCCTGACCCGGGGATCGCGGAACCCGGGCCGTCGCCCGGTAGCCCCTAGCCGAGCCCTTGGAGGTAGCCGCTGAGTGCATCCATCAGCATCTGCACCGCCATCATGATGAGCAGCATGCCCATCAGCCGAGCCAGGGCCCGCAATGTCCGGGGTCCCAGCCGCTCCATGAGCAGGCCCGAGGCGAGGAGTATGACGGCGCTCAGGGCCCAGGCGGTGCTCACCGCGATCCACCAGTCACCCAGCCGCTCCGGCTCCCGGCTGACCAGGAGCAGGATGGCCGCCACCGCCGATGGGCCGGCCACCATGGGTACGGCCAGGGGGACGATGAAGGGCTCCTCGTCTCCCTCGACCGGGACGCCGCCGCCAGGCGCCGGGAAGACCATGCGCAGGGCGATGAGGAAGAGCACCACCCCCCCGGCGACCCCCAGGGCTGGCTGCTTCAACCCCAGGTAGCCGAGGAGCGACTCACCGGCGACCAGAAAGCCCACCAGGACCAGGTAGGCGATGCCCAGCTCCCGGGCGATCACCCGCAGGCGCCGCTCCCGGGGGCAGTGGGCGAGCAGGGCATGGAAGATCGGGATGTTCCCCAGGGGGTCCATGATGATCAGGAGCAGGATGGTTGCGGATATGAGGTCCATGACCGAGCTCCGGTGGCCCGCCCCGATCGGGGCGAGGGCGCCATGCCTGATCCGCCTCGGCGCGCCGGGCGCGCCGCCGGGTTGGAGCCGAGGCGGGACGCGATCTATTCGCTAAATGACGAGGTTACACTAAAGCGATTTCTGTCAAACCATGCACCATCTCGCTCGTCTTTTCGCCCGCCTTCCGCGTCGCGCCGACAGTCACATAGCCCGGCTATGCTCCTATCGGCACTCCTTGAAGGCCGACGAAGATCCTTCGCGATCTGGAACATGATTCTCCGGCAATCGCCTAAGGGCTCAGGGCGAGCCCCGCATTCGGTCCTGACATCCGTCCGATCCCATCAACCCCCGGAACTCTCCCATGATCTCCTTCCTGGACTACGGCGCGGGGAATGTCCGCAGCCTGCGCAATGCCATCCATGCGCTCGGATACCCGCTGACCGAGATCGAGCGGCCGGAGGATATCCTCAAGGCGGAGCGGCTCATCTTTCCCGGGGTGGGGGCCTTCGGCGCCACCATGGAGCGCCTGCATCGGCTTGGCTATGTGGAGCCCCTCAAGGCCTATCTGGCGGCGGGGCGACCCTACCTCGGCATCTGCCTTGGACTCCAGATCCTGTTCGAGGGGAGCGAGGAATCCCCGCAGGTCCCGGGCCTGGGGCTGATCCCGGGGCTCATCCGGCGCTTCGATGCCGGTCGGCTCTCGGTCCCCCACATGGGCTGGAACGGGGTGCGGCTGGAGCGCCCCTCCCCCCTGTTCGCCGACTACCAGGGGGAGAAGCTCTATTTCGTGCATTCCTATCATGCCCAGCCGGGCCCCGAGAACGCCGCCTGGCGGCTCGCGGAGACGGACTACGGCACGCCGTTTCTGAGCGCCGTGCAGCGCGGTCGGGTGGCGGCGGTGCAGTTTCACCCGGAGAAGAGCGGCACCGCCGGCCTCAAGCTCCTGCGCCACTTCCTGGCGGGCGAGGATCTGCCGACCGGAGACATCTCGGCGGGGACTGAGACGGGTCTCACCCGCTTCGCGCGACGCATCATCGCCTGCCTGGATGTGCGCACCAACGACCAAGGGGACCTCGTGGTCACCAAAGGGGATCAATACGATGTGCGCGAGCGTGGTGAGGTGCGCAACCTGGGCAAGCCCGTGGAGCTCGCCCAGCGCTACTACGAGGAGGGGGCGGACGAGATCACCTTCCTTAACATCACCGCCTTCCGCGACTTCCCCCTAGCGGATCAACCTATGCTTGAGGTCCTGCGCCGCACCTCGGAGCGGGTCTTCGTGCCCCTGACCATCGGCGGGGGCATCCGCGCCTTCACCGACGCCGCGGGCCGCCACTATTCGGCCCTGGACGTGGCGGACGAGTACTTTCGCTCGGGTGCCGACAAGATCTCCATCGGGTCCGACGCGGTCGCGACGGTGGAGTCTTACCGAGCCCGCGGCGGACGAGGGGCGGGAAAGGATGGTGGCAGCTCCATCGAGCAGATCGCCGCGGCCTATGGGAATCAGGCGGTGGTGATCTCCGTCGACCCGCGCCGGGTCTATGTGGATTCGCCGGGCGCGACGCCCCATGTCACGGTCGAGACCAGGAGCCCGGGCCCTGGCGGCGAGCGGTACTGCTGGTTCCAATGCACCGTCAACGGCGGGCGCGAGGGGCGCGACGTGGATGCGGTGGAGCTTGCGCGGGCCTGCGAGGACCTCGGCGCCGGTGAAATCCTGCTCAACAGCATCGACCGGGACGGCACTGGCCTGGGGTTCGATTTGGAGCTGATCCAGGCGGTGGCGGACGCGGTGACCATCCCGGTGATCGCCTCCAGCGGGGCCGGCCGCGTCGAGCACTTCGCCGAGGTCTTCTCCGCCACCCGCGCCGAGGCGGCCTTGGCGGCGGGCATCTTCCACCGGCGGGAGGTGCCCATCCAGGCGGTCAAGGCCCATCTGCGCGAGCACGGGATCGAGGTCCGCGCCTGAGGTCGTCTGGTCATGGCGTGGCCTGCTGATGGTGCTTGAATGGGTCGAGGGTTCTATCTGACATGCGACTGTTGTGGCGGCTGATGTCACCGCGAGCCTTGCCCTGGGGTCTCCTGCGCCTGACTCTGATCCTCCTCGTCATGGGTCTGTCCGGGTGCGCCTCGGGGCTGATCGGTCTCGGGGGGCCGCGGCCCCCCGACGGGCTCAGCCGCGACCAGCTCCTATCCCTGGTGGCCTCCTGCCACCTCCTGAGGGTCGGCCAGAACCTGGACAACCGGGTGACGGACGCCACTGTGGTATCGGCCGTTCAGCAATTCGGGCTCTCCTTCGAGACCGTGATCCGGCGGGCCAACCAATTGGTCCTGCGCTATCAGAACGATGGTCCGGCCCTCGCGGAGCGGGCCACCCAGGCGTGCTCCGACCTCGCGCTGCTGACCGGGACCCGCCCCGCCCTGGTCCGGCTGGAGGAGAGCGGCCGGCCGCGCGCGGTCTGGCTGCGGCTGGAGGGCGCTGAGATCACCGAGGGGTTCGCGGATCGGGTCATTCGGGAGCTGCGGGACAAGAAGGCGGTTGGTCTCATCATCAATAGCCCCGGGGGGTCGGTGCACGAGGCACGCAAGCTCGGGCGCTATCTGCGCGCCAACGGTCTGCGCTCGGCGGTGGATCAGATGTGTGTCTCGGCCTGCATCGACGTGCTGGCGGGCGGGGCCGAACGCTATGCCCTGCGCGGCGCCCGGCTCGGGATACACCAGAGCCGGGTACCCAGCCGCTACAGCAGCCATGAGGGTGGCCAGCTCTACGTCGCCGACTCCTTCCGCTATCTGCGAGAGATGGGTGTGGACGCCGACGTGGCGATCGCCGCCGCCTCGGTGCCCAACGACAAGCTGCTCCTGATCCCCCTCGCCGATGCCTTGGAGACGCGGCTGATCACCGCCGTGGTCGATCGCCTCTAGCCCGGGCGGCCGTGATGGAGCCATCCGGATGTGGCGTCTGGGTTGCCATCCGGCCGCGCGGCTGTCCCGTGATCAGGTTCACGGAACAGGAGTCGGTACTTTTCGATGCCTGTGATCATCGTCAAGGTTTGTAAGCCGAGCGGCTTGACAGGGGCCTCGTCTTGGTTTTGCACAGGCCGCCGAACGGCACGAATGTTGTCCAACCGTAGGTCACCCCGGAGTCTGACACTTTGGTGCGGCTATAACGTATTGGGTTTGCGAACAAAAATGGATTGGCTGACGCGGGTCTCCCGAAAATTTCCGGGTGATCGAATACCTTGCCTTCAGGAGCCAGGAAGTCACCCACAGAATTATCCACAGGTCGATTCAACTTTTGGCGGGATCACTGTCCTGCTCGGCACGACCTCGGGCCAAGGGCCGCACGCCAGGGGCAAGGCGGATTGGTCCCTCGATGGATCGGGTGGAGCGGCGCGACCCTAGCGGCCCGGGGTCTGTCTGGCCGTGCCCGGGGCTATACTCTCGCGAATCCGCTTGAGGCGAGGCGCTGATCTGCGAGCGTCGTAGCCGCCGCCTGGGGCCCCGACTCCCCCCTGACAGGATGCCCCCTTGAGTGAGCCCGTCTCCACTCCGCGTCTGATCCGCATCGTCCTTGCCCTCGGGCTCGGGCTGCTCGTGCTCCTGTTGCTTTGGGGGCTGCTGATCCTCACCGAGACCGGTCTCGAGGTTTGGGAGCGTCTTGACCGCGGACCCGACTGGTTCTTCTGGCTCTACGCCATCGGTTTTTCCGGTATCACCGGGGTCGGAGGCTATCTGCTCTGGCGGCTGCTGCGCCCGCGGCGCAAGGGCGCCAAGGCGGCGTGGCAGAATCCGCGGACCCTGACCCGAGCGTCTGTCGAGGAGCGTATCCGCAGCGCTGAGCAGCAGGGGGTCGACCTGGCCGAGGTGCGCCGGGAGCTCGCCTTGCTGCAACGACGCAAAGAGGCGGGCAAGATCCAGGTCAGCTTCTTCGGCGAGATTAGCTGCGGCAAATCGTCCCTGATCAAGGCGCTGCTCCCCGGCGCGGAGCTCGCGATCAATGTTCGTGGCGGCACCACCCGGGAGGTCCGCGATTATCACTGGCAGAGCCCCGGCGGCGACGAGCTGATCCTCACCGACATGCCGGGGACCAACGAGGTGGGCGCGGGTCTCGACGCCCTGGCGCGCGACGAGGCCCTGCGCTCCCACCTGGTGGTCTATGTCTGCGAGGGCGATCTCACCCGCAGCCAGCACGACGACCTTCAGGTCCTGATCGAGCTGGGTAAGCCCTGCATCGTGGTTCTGAACAAGACCGACCGCTACCGCCAGGAGGAGCTGGCGCAGTTGATCGAGCGCGTCGCCCAGCGCCTGGGCGACCGCGCCAGGGTGGAGCTGGTGGCGGTCCAGGCCGGCGGGGAGCGCGAGGTCCTGCTGGTGCACCCCGACGGCCGGGAGGAGACCGTGGTGCGCGCCATGGCGCCCCGGGTGGGCCAGCTCGCTGAGGCCCTGCAGCGCCATCTGGACACGGATCCGCAGGTGCTCGAGGAGCTGCGCGACGCCAGTGTCTTCGTGCTGTTGGATCGGCGTCTCGATGAGGCCCAGGCGCGCTTTCGCCGCGAGCGTGCGGCGGTCATCACGACGAGCTACTCGCGCAAGGCCATGATCGGCGCCATGGCCGCCATCACCCCGGGCTCGGACCTGATCATCCAGGGCTATCTGGGGGTCGCCATGGTCAAGGAGATCTCGGCCCTCTACGGCGTATCCGTGCGTCAGATGGACACCGAGGTGTTCCTGCAGCTAATCCAGAAGAAGGTGGCGCGCACCACGGCCATCATGCTGGCGGTCGCCGGTAACGCCCTGAAGTCTTTCCCCGGCATCGGCACCCTGGCCGGCGGCATTGCCCATGCGGCGGCCTACGGTATGATCTTCGACGCCCTTGGTCGTGCCCTGGCCCAATCTTTGGAGTCGCGCGGCGACCTGCGCCCGGCCCAGGCGGCCCAAGTATTCGAGGAACGGTTGAGTGAAGATCTCGAAGCGTCTGCCCGGCGTTTTGCGCGACTTGCCCTGGAGCTTCGCCGGGAAGGACGGCCAAGGGAGCAGGCCCCAGCCGATTGACGGGGATGATCACCTCGCGCTGGCACGCGAGAGCCTGCGGGAGCTGGTCCACGACGATCGGATCCCGCCCGAGGTGCGCAGCGCCTTGGCCGAGGACTACCAACAGGTGGAGGCCATGCTCGACAAGCTGGAGCAGGGCCATATCCACATCGCCGCCTTCGGCCGGGTGAGCGTGGGCAAGTCCGCGACCCTCAATGCCCTGCTGGGGTCCGCGTGCTTCAGCACCAGCCCACTCCACGGGGAGACCAAGTCCGCCCAGATGGGCCAGTGGGATGAATATGACGCGGGCGGCGTTTTTCTCATCGATACCCCCGGCCTCAACGAGGTGGCCGGCGAGGCCAGGGAGGCCTTGGCCCATGAGGTGGCATCCCGCTCGGACCTGGTGCTCTTCATCTGTGACGGCGACCTGACCGAGACCGAGATCCGGGCCCTGCGGGTGCTCGCCAGCCACCACCGCCCCATCATCCTGGTGTTCAACAAGATCGACCGCTACACAAAGGGCGAGCGGGTCATCCTGACCCAATCCATCGTCCGCCACACCGCGGGCTTCGTGGATCCGCGCAACGTCGTGGCCATCAGCGCCATGCCCGCGGAGCGCCTCGTGATCCTGGTGGATGAGCAGGGTAACGAGACCGAGACCCTGCGCCAGCCCAAGCCGGATATCACCGCCCTTCGGGAGCGCCTGTGGACCCTTCTGGAGTCCGAGGGCAAGACCCTGGCGGCGCTAAACGCCTCTATGTTCGCCACCGATCTCAGCGACCAGGTCGGCCAGCGGATCCTCAAGGCCAAGCGAGTGCTGGGCGCGCGGATGATCCGGAGCTATTGCATCGCGAAGGGGGTCGCGGTGGCCTTCAACCCTATCCCAGTCGCCGACCTGTTTGCGGCCGCGGCCTTGGACGTCGGGATGGTCATCCATCTCTCCAAGCTGTACGGCTTGCCCTTGTCCCGCTACGAGGCGGGGAGCCTCGTGAAGACCATCGCTACCCAATTGGCGGTCCTGATGGGCACCGTGTGGGCGGTGAACCTGGTGTCGGCGGCCATGAAGCTTGGCACCGGCGGATTGTCCACGGTGCTCACCGGCACCGCTCAAGGGGCTGTTGCCTACTACAGCACCTATGTGGTGGGTCAAGCCGCGGAGTCCTATCTCGCCCACGGCAAGTCCTGGGGGGAGGTGGGGCCCAAGCAGGTCATCCGCGATATCCTTGAAAGCATCGACCGCGATTCCATCCTGGCCCAGGCCCGTGCGGACATCGCCGGCCGACTGCGCTCGGCCTGAGGGGGATGGTCGGCCGCGAGCGGATGCCAATCAACGCCAGGATCAACGTCAATCCAGAGGCAGTTTCCCGGGGGCGGCCGCCGCGCATCCCCCATCACGAGGTGACAGAAGGGTCATGGATCACGCACTGGTAGCGACGCCACTGGGTCCCATCGGACTCTCCTGGGAGGGTGAGACCCTGACCGGGGTAGACCTCGAGCCCGACATTGCTGACGGTCGGTGGCGGGCAACAGCCCCCGAGGCGGTGAGCCGGCAGCTTGAGCAGTACTTCAAGCGGGATCGAGGCACCTTCGAGCTACCCCTGGCCGTCGGCGGGACCGAGTTCCAGCGACGGGTCTGGCGCCTGATGCGGGCCATCCCGGCCGGTGAGACGCGGACCTATGGCGATATCGCCCGCGAGCTGGGCAGCGCCCCCCGGGCCGTGGGCCAGGCCTGCCGGGCTAACCCCCTGCCCATCATCGTACCCTGCCACCGGGTGGTGGGCGCCCAGGGTCTGGGCGGATTCGCGGGGGACAGAAGCGGGCGCAAGCTGGCGATCAAGCGCTGGCTGCTGCGCCATGAGGGCGTCGCGGTCTGAGGCGAAGCGCGATGGACGAGCGGGCGGTCATCGAGGGTTTCGCCGATGCCCTGTGGATGGAACGGGGACTGAGCCCCAATACGCTCGCGGCCTATCAGTCGGACCTGCGTGCCTTCGCGCTCTGGATCGACCGGGAACGGGGGCGGCGGCTCGCCGAGGCCGAGCGCCTCGACCTGCTGGATTATCTGGCCCTGTTGTCGAGGCAGGGCCGTAAGCCACGCTCGGCGGCGCGGCTGCTGTCGTGTCTGCGGCAGTTCTATCAGCACCTGCTGCGTCAGGGGTTGATCCAAGAGGACCCGAGCGCCCGGGTGGATGCCCCGAAGCTCGGCCGCCCCCTGCCCAAGAGCCTCACCGAGTCGGAGGTGGAGGCCCTGCTGGCCGCTCCAGATACAACAGATCCGCGCGGGCACCGGGACCGCACCATGCTGGAGGTCCTCTACGCCAGCGGCCTGAGGGTCACCGAGCTGGTCACCCTCACCCCCAGCCAGGTCAGCCTGGCTCAGGGCGTGGTGCGGGTCCTGGGCAAGGGCAGCAAGGAGCGGCTGGTTCCCCTCGGTGAGGACGCGGTGAGCTGGCTTGGGGATTATGTGCGCGGGGCCCGCCCGGACCTGCTCGGCGGGCGGGTCAGCGACTACCTGTTCCCCACCAGCCGCAGCGACTGCATGACGCGCCAGGCCTTCTGGCAGCTCATCAAGCGTTACGCCCTGCAGGCAGGGGTTGCAAAGGCCCTGTCGCCCCATACCCTACGCCATGCCTTCGCGACTCACCTGCTGAATCACGGCGCCGACCTGCGGGTGGTCCAGATGCTGCTCGGTCACAGCGACTTGTCTACCACCCAGATCTACACCCATGTGGCGCGCGAGCGTCTCAAGCAGCTCCATGCCCAGCATCATCCCAGGGGCTGAGGGGCTGTGGCCGCGGAGTCCCGGGGCCAAACTGAACGGCGGGCGTCCTTCACTTGCTTGCAGCCTGCCCGCCACCTTGCGTAGTGGCACCGCTGGCCTGATTAATTTATCTTTGCCCGCTTGTCCCAAAGGTCAGTAGGGGCGGGCCCTGGAGACGGCGCACGCCGGAGCCGTCGAGCTATAGTTCCATGCCATCCTTCGATATCTGCTCGGAGCTCGATCTCCAAGAGGTCCGCAACGCCGTCGACCAGGCCAATCGGGAGATCGCGACCCGCTTTGACTTCAAAGGGGTAAAGGCCAGCTTCGAGCTGGCGGACGCTCAGGTCCTGATGGTCGCCGAGCAGGAGTTTCAGCTCCAGCAGATGATGGACATTTTGCGCCAGAAGTTGGTCAAACGCTCCGTCGATCTCAAGGCCCTGGACCCCCGGGAGCCGGTCACGACCATCAACGCCGCCCGCCAGGAGATCGGTCTCAAGCAGGGTGTGGATGCAGAGACCGCAAGGCGCATGGTCAAGGTCATCAAAGCCGGCAAGCTCAAGGTCCAGGCCCAGATCCAGGGGGACCAGGTGCGGGTCACGGGCAAGAAGCGCGACGACCTCCAAGAGGCCATTGCCCAGATGCGCGCCGAGGACTGGGGCCTGCCGATTCAATTCACCAACTTCAGAGACTGAGGTATCCGATCCCATGCACATTCGCCGTTCTTTTGTCGCCGCCGCCCTGTTGCTCGGCGCCGGAACCCTGCTCGCCGGTCCCGAGGACGATATCCGCGCGGCCCTGGCCAAGGTGGTCCCCAACATCAAGATCGACAGCATCCAGCCCGCCCCCGTGAAGGGCCTCTACGAGGTCCTGGTGGGCACCCAGCTCATGTATGTGACCGGTGACGGCCGCTACTACGTCGATGGCCGCATTGTCGACCTGACGACCCGCGAGGACGTCACCGAGCCGCGGCTCTCCGGTGCCCGCAAGAAGCTGGTGGACCAGGTGGGCGAGGCGGAGATGGTGATCTTCGAGCCGTCGGTGAAGGCGCAGCACACCGTCACCGT
The DNA here is from genome assembly GCA_050257475.1 of Bdellovibrio bacteriovorus. Taxonomy (GTDB): domain Bacteria; phylum Pseudomonadota; class Gammaproteobacteria; order Chromatiales; family Chromatiaceae; genus Thiodictyon. The sequence continues at coordinate 922 of JBLMWY010000121.1, read as the reverse complement.
CTTCACGGACATCGAGTGCGGCTACTGCCGCAAGCTCCATAGTCAGATCGCCGATTACGGCAAGGAAGGCATCCGCGTGCGCTACATGTTCTATCCGCGCGCTGGCAAGGGAAGCCCTGCGTACAACGAGGCCGTGTCGGTTTGGTGCGCGGGCGACAGCAACGATCGGCGTACCGCCCTGACGGAGGCCAAGGCCGGCAAGACCATCGCCGAGAAGAGCTGCGCCAACCCGGTGGATCAGCATATGGCCGTGGGTGAGGAGCTGGGTCTGCGCGGCACCCCGGCCATCCTGACCGACACCGGCACCTTGATCCCGGGCTACGTGGAGCCCAAGCGCCTGGCGGCACAGCTCAACGTGGGGACCGCGGTGCGCTGACGCCGGGTCCAGGGCACCCGGGCTGGTCATCGGGGGGTGCTGGTAGAGAGAGACCCGGTTTGGGTGGCCCCAGGGGTCGCCTCGGCACGGGTTTGACACCCCTGAGTGGTGTGAGATGCGCGGCCCACGCGGGCCGCGGGAGCGCGCGTGAAAGTGGAGCGAAGCGCGGCGATGTGGGCCCCGAAACTGGAGTTTGCCTGGCGTACCGACCAGGGTCGCGTGCGCGCTCACAACGAGGACGCCGTCGCGGTTCACGCCGAATGGGGACTTGTGGTGGTGGCCGACGGCGTGGGTGGCGCCAGCGCGGGTGAGGTGGCCAGCCGGCTCGCCGTCGAGACCATCGCCGCCTGCTTTGCCCGCCAGCCCTTGCCGCGGGGGGATCGGGATCAGGCGTGCCTGCTCGCCGAGGCGGCGGTCGGGGAGGCCAACCGGGCCGTTTGGGAGCGGGCCCAGGAGACACCCGGCTGCACCGGTATGGGCACCACGGTGGTGATGGGATTCGCGGGCTCCGACTGGCTGGTCTTTGCCAATGTGGGTGACTCGCGG
>JBLMWY010000120.1:0-3949 GCA_050257475.1 Bdellovibrio bacteriovorus | reverse complement strand
CGCCGCGTCCACGCTCATGGCCTGCCCCCACTGATCAACCCAGGCTCCCGCACCCGGCGCCCCTCGGCCCGGCGGTCGCGCATTCCGCCTTCGCGGCCAGCGAGCCGCACCCGCGCCCGTGACGGGGTGTGGCAGGCCAGGGGCCTCCGCTCGCGCTGCTTCCGCCGCAAACCGGTGTCGCTCGCTGCCATGTCAGCCCCGGGACCCGGGCCGCGGCGAGGCCATCCGATGGTGTGTGGCGCGATAACGGGTCAGGGCCGAGGCCCTGGGGCCTTCCCGGGACCGCCCGCTGAGGGGCTCTCCGCAACCCATCGACAGGCGGGCGGAGAGCCGGGCGGCGCCCTGACGCCCCCCTCCCGATCCCCAGTGGCGATCGTTCATCATTCGGCCTCCCTCAGCAGGGCGGGCAGGCGCGCGGCCAGCCCACCGATGTCACCGGCCCCCATGAGGACCACCAGGTCCCCGTCCTGAAGCAGATTGCCGAGCAGCCTCGGCACCTCCTGCAGGTCTTGAGCGAAGATCGGATCCAGGTCCCCGCGGGCGCGGATCGCACGGCTCAGCGAGCGCCCGTCCGCCCCGGCGATCGGCGGCTCACCGGCGGCGTAGACCTCGCACAGCACCAGCACGTCCGGGGTCGAGAGGACCCGCACGAAGTCGTCGAACTGCTCCTGGGTGCGGCTGAAGCGGTGGGGCTGGAACACCAGCACCAGACGGCGGCCGGGCCAGCCCGCCCGGGCGGCCTCCAGGGTCGCGGCCAGCTCCCGCGGGTGGTGACCGTAGTCATCCACCAGGACCAGATCTCGACCCGCCGCGTCGCGCAGCTCGCTCACCACGAAGCGGCGCCCGACCCCCTGGAAGCCGGCGAGGGCGCGCTGGATCGCCTCCTCGTCCACCCCGAGCTCGAGCCCGACGGTGATGGCGGCCAGGGCATTGAGCACGTTGTGCCGACCCGCCAGGTTCAGCTCCACCTGGAGCGGACGGGGTAGCTCCGTCGCCTGGACCTCGAAGTGCATGCGCAGACCCTCCTGGCGCACGTGCTGCGCGCGCACGTCCGCCTCCGGGCGGGTGCCGTAGGTGCGCACCGGGCGGGCGACCATGGGCAGAAGGGAGCGCACCTCGTCGTCGTCGATGCAGAGGATCCCCAGCCCGTAGAAGGGCAGGTGGTGGAGGAACTCCATGAAGGTGCTGCGCAGGCGGTTGAAGTCGTTGCCGTACGTGCGCATGTGATCGGCGTCGATATTGGTGACGATCGACACCATGGGCTGGAGGAAGAGGAAGGAGGCGTCGCTCTCGTCGGCCTCCGCCACCAGATACTTGGTGGTGCCCAGCTTGGCGTTGGCGCCCGCGCTGTTGAGCCGGCCCCCGATCACGAAGGTGGGATCCAATCCACCCTCCGCCAGCACGCTGGCCACCAGGCTGGTGGTGGTGGTCTTGCCATGGGTGCCGGCCACCGCCACGCCATAGTAGAAGCGCATCAGCTCGGCGAGCATCTCGGCGCGGCGAACCACGGGGATGCGGCGCTCGCGCGCCTCGGCGATCTCCGGGTTCGCCTCGTCGATGGCGGTGGAGACCACCACCGCATCCGCGTCCGCCGCCTGCTCCCGGCGGTGTCCGATGAAGACCTCGATGCCCTGCCGGCGCAGGCGGGCGGTGGTGTCGCCCTCCTTGAGATCCGAGCCCGTCACCTCGTAGCCCAGATTGGCCACGAGCTCGGCGATGCCGCTCATGCCCGAGCCGCCGATGCCGACGAAGTGCAGGCGCCGGACTCGGCCCATCTGGGCGGCGGTGTGGGTCAGATGGGCGCTCATCGGCGACTCAACTCCCAGCAGGCCGCGGCGATGCGCTCCGCCGCGTTGGGATGGGCACGGGCGCGGGCGGCCTCGGCCATGGCGAGCAGGGCCGGGCGGTCCGCCAGGAGCCGGCGCAGCTCCGACGCGAGGCGGTCGGCCCTGAGATTCCCCTGGCTTATCAGGCGGGCGGCGCCGGCATCGGCCAGGTAGTGGGCGTTGCCCGTCTGGTGGTCATCGACGGCATGGGGGTAGGGGACAAGGATGGCGCCCACCCCGGCCGCCGCCAACTCGGAGACGGTCAGGGCGCCGGCCCTGCAGACCACCAGGTCCGCCCAGCCATAGGCCTCGGCCATGTCATCAATGAAGGGGGTCACCAGCGCCTCGACCCCGGCTTGGGCGTAGGCCTGGCGGGCGACCTCCAGGGTCTGCTGGCCGGCCTGATGGCGAACCTGGGGACGCTCCGCGGCGGGGATCAGCGCCAGGGCCGCGGGCACGATCTCGTTCAGGGCCTTGGCACCCAGGGAGCCGCCCACCACCAGCACACGGCCGGGTCCGGACCGCCTGGCGAAGCGCTCCCGCGGTGCTGGCAGCTCGGCGATAGAGCGGCGCACGGGGTTACCGGTGGCCACGGCGCCACGCTCCGCAGGGAAGCTTCCGGGGAAGGCCTCGAAGACCCGGGTGGCGACCCGTGCCAGCCACTGATTGGTCATCCCGGGCACCCGGTTCTGCTCATGGATCACCAGGGGAAGGCCCAGGGCGCGGGCGGCCAGTCCCCCGGGTCCCGAGGCGAAGCCGCCCATCCCGAGGACCAGGCTAGGGGCGCGCCGACGCAGGATCTGGGCGGCCTGCCATAGGGCCGCCAGGAGCCGGAAGGGGACGCCAAGCACCTGGGTCCACCCCTTTCCGCGCAGCCCCTCGATGCGCACCCGCTCCAGCTCGAAACCGTGCTCCGGGACCAGGCGCGACTCCATCCCCCGCTCGGTGCCGATCCAGAAGACTTGCATGCCCTGAGCGCGCAGGGTCTCGGCCACCGCGAGGGCGGGAAAGACATGGCCTCCGGTCCCCCCGGCCATGACCGCGATGCGGCTGCCGTCTAGACGCGGACCCATGGCACCCTCCCCGCGCCTCCGCTCTCCGCCTCGGCCCGGCGGATGGTAACGTCGATTCGGAGCAGGATCGCGATCCCCATGCTGGCGGCGATCAGGCTATTGCTGCCGTAGCTGAGGAAGGGGAGGGTCAGCCCCTTGGTCGGCAGGAGCCCTACGTTGACCCCGATGTTCACGAAGGCCTGCAGTCCGAGCCAGAGCCCGATGCCCTGTGCCAGATAGCCGGCAAAGGGTTGGCCTTGGACCTCGGCCCGGGCCCCCAGGCGGAAGGCCCGCCAGGTGATGAAGGCGAAGGCGGCGATGACGACCAGCACCCCCACCAGTCCGAGCTCCTCGCCGATCACCGTGGCCAGGAAGTCGGTGTGGGCCTCGGGGAGGAAATATTGCTTCTGGATCCCATTGCCGAGCCCAACCCCGAACCACTCGCCCCGCCCGAACCCGATCAGGGCCTGACTGAGCTGGTATCCGGAATTGAAGGCGTCTTCCCAGGGGTTGAGGAAGGATAGGACCCGCTTCATGCGGTAGGGTGAGGTCACGATCAGCAGGGCGAGGCCCAGCAGCACGGTTCCGAACAGGACCGCGAAGGGGAGGACACTGACCCCGCCCAGGAACAGGAGCCCCATGACCGCGGCCAGCATCACGGCGGTAGTTCCGAAATCCGGCTGCTTGAGGGTCAGGACGGCGGCGATCCCCACCAGGAGCATGGGGCGCAGAAAGCCCGAGAGGCGGCTCGCCACCAGGTCCGCATGGCGCACCAGGTACCCAGAGACGTAGATCACCGCGAAGAGCTTCATCAGCTCGCTGGGTTGCAGATTGAGTGGGCCCAGGGGGATCCAGCGGGTGGCGCCGTTAACATTGCGCCCCAGACCGGGGACCAGCACCAGCACCAGCAGGAGGAGCCCGAACAGGAACAGCCAGACCCCCACGCGTTGCCACCGCTCCACCGGTACATAGAAGGCCGCGAGCGCTGCCGCGAGGGCGATCCCCAGGGCGATCGCGTGGCGGTAGACGAAAAAGAAGGGGTCCTTGCAGCAGGTATCGCCGATGGTCATG
>JBLMWY010000119.1:0-11291 GCA_050257475.1 Bdellovibrio bacteriovorus | reverse complement strand
TCACCCGGCCCCCGGGGCCTTCGCCATCCTATCGTCGCGGGCTGGCCTCTGACCCGTCGACCGCCGAGGAGTCGATTCCATGAGCCTGCCGCGTCCCAGTCCCCGCGCCCTGGCCCTGTCGGCGGTACTGTTGCCCCTGCTTGGTCTCTGCCGCTATGCGCGCCTTGCGCGCCGGTCCCCTGGCCCCGGTCCCGGTGACCGTAGCCACGGCGGAGTCCCGCGCGATTGCACCGGCCCTGTTCGGCGTCGGCGCGGTGGAGGCGCGCTATCGGTATGCCATCGGACCCGTGATCGGGGGCGTGTGCTGCGCGTGGACGTGCAGGTGGGCGAGCGGGTTGACTCGGGCCAGGTCCTGGGGGAGATGGATCCGGGCCGCTACGCATCCAGGAGGGTTCCGCAGGCCCAGAGGAGCGGGAGCGCTTCCGGGAACTGCGGCGCGACCGGGTGCTGCGGATCCTGGCTGACGGGAGGAGACAAACCATCACGCTGCTGTATGTCGGGCCGTTGCCGCTATGACGGCGGTAGCCAGCGTGTCGATGGTCTATGCCTGCCTGCGAGGGCCGCTGGACACTCGGCACGGATCATGGCGAGGATCCGGCGAGCCGATCCAACAGGAACGCCCGTAGTGCCACCGCGTTGTTGCGGGCGGTGTCACGGGCACTGAACAGCAGGGTCAACGGTCCTTGCCGGGCCAGGTCGACCAGGGCCTCCCAGTGCTCGGGGTGTTGCTCGAGCTCTGCACAATAGCGGCGCTGGAACTCCGGCCACTTCTCCGGGCTGTGACCAAACCACCGGCGCAGCGCATCGCTCGCGCCCAATTCCTTCGCCCAGCGATCCAGGTTCAGGTCGGCCTTCCGCAGGCCCCTAGGCCAGAGACGCTCGACCAGGATGCGCCGGCCGTCATCGGGCGCCGGGGGTTCGTAGACCCGTTTGATCTTGATTCGCCCTTTCATCACGACAACCCTCGCTCAGCCGGAACGGCTATCCAGTCTCGGGCGCGCCAGCCGCGGAAGACAGACCACACAAATAGAGTCCGAACGATACCACCCGAAGCGTCTGCGATATCCAGATCCAGGGCACTCAGTGCGCCGCATCGATGAGGGGCGGGACGACCCGGACCAAGGGGCCCCAATGCGCGTCTGGTGAATAGGGGCGCCAATGCCGCCAGTGGCTCGAATACTTTTTTCCCCCGGTGCCCGAACCACAGACGGGACATCAAGCCCAAGACGACCAAACGGATCCCGCTGACGGTCAAGGTATGCACCGTCGAGCGGGCCAAGCGCAAGCCCCGCGCCCTCCCACGCACCCACTCGCCCTCACCCGAGGCGGCTGCGAAGACACCGCGCGCCCGCAGCACGCCGCGATGCGCACAACCGTGCCAGCGTACTAACGCCTCGAAAAGGGCATGCGTGCGCGCGCTCCCGGCGAGCGGCACCGCGTTGCTTTTCGTCGTGGCTTCGCACAAACAAAATCATTTCCGAGTAGACAGTTACGCGATACTTGCAGTCCATGGCGTTAGGATATTTACGGGGTGGCACGAGACTACACTGCCAGGAAGGGCTCGGCCAGGCGGCTGGCTTGGATTGCACCGCGGCCGAGATCCACGAGGTTGGCTGTGGCGATTCCGTCCATGACGTCTAAGCCGAGGGCGCATTCGTCCCCGACCAAATATCGAAATAGCCGATATCAATGTTCACTTAATGTCGTTTGCCATTATCCAGGACTCGCTATATGGTCATTCGCAAGCCAGCGCGGGGACGACAGGACGCCAAATCGCAGAGATGCCGTACCCAGAACCAGCGGTGCAAATGGGGCAGGTCTGAACACTGACAGGCCGGGGCGAGCGCGCCTCCGGAGGACGGTTATGCGGCTGCTACTCGAAAACGGGCCGGTTCGCGAAGACTTCGTCAACGCGATCCAAGAGATGGAGTCGTTCGTCGACGTATCGGTGGAGGACCTTATGGACCTGAATGCCAGAGCGAATCGGTATGCGCGTCTGCGTGCGACCGGGGGTCGGCCGGTGGACAGCCTGATGAGTCAACCCGTGACGACAGTGAAGCCGGCCTATTCGCTGGCGGAGGCTGCCCATGTGATGGTTACGCGCAGGATCAGCGGACTGCCGGTGGTGGATGAGCAGGATCGATTGGTCGGCGTCGTGACGGAGGCCGATTTTCTGCGTGTCATCGGGGTTCCCTGTCATCATCCCACGCATAGCCTGTGGCAGACCCTTGAAGCGATGTTTGCCCACCATGCGGTGGCGGTGGAGCCGAGCGGGACCATCTCCGACCTGATGGTGACCGACGTGGTCACGGTCGGGCCACAGCAAACCGCCCAGGATGTCCTCGAGGTCATGAAGATGAACCGCATCAAGCGGGTCATCGTCTGCGACGCCGACAGGCATGTCGTCGGCATGGTGACGCGATCCGATCTGGTCAGGGTCTTTTTTGACCGCTTTGCCTCAACCGGCGACGACCCGGCTTGAGGAAACAAGGGGGACGCAGAGACGCTCTGAACGCGGTATCGCAGGGGCCGCCGCTGTCATTTCATCAACGCGAATAGAGGTATGTTCCAAGATGAAAAAGCATGAAACACCGCAGCTGGATCAGCTTGAGAGCGGTCCCTGGCCGAGCTTCGTGACCGGTTTGAAGCGACTCGCCGAAAAGAGCGACATGATGGCGGACCTGTTGGGTCAGCTTGAGTATTCGTATCAGACCAAGAAGGGCTACTGGAAGGGCGGAACCATCTCCGTCTTCGGCTACGGTGGCGGTGTGATCCCGCGTTTCTCCGAGGTAGCCGACAAATTCCCCGCCTCCGCGGAATTCCATACCTTACGCATCATGCCACCGCCCGGCATGCACTATGACACGGACATCCTGCGTAAGCTGTGCGACATCTGGGACCAGCATGGCTCGGGGCTACTCGCCCTGCACGGGCAGAGCGGCGACATGATGTTCCAGGGCTGCACCAGCCAGAACGTCCAGAAGGCCTTCGACGCGATCAACGAGCTCGGCTTCGATCTGGGCGGAGCCGGACCCTCGGTGCGTACCTCCATGTCCTGTGTCGGCGCGGCCCGCTGCGAGCACTCCTGCTTCAGCGAGGCCGTGGCGCATCGCAGCGTCATGAACAACTTTGTCGACGATCTCCACCGGCCCGCGCTTCCCTACAAGTTCAAGTTCAAGTTCTCCGGTTGTCCGAACGACTGTATGAACTCGATCCAGCGGGCGGATATGGCGGTGATCGGCACCTGGCGTGACGACATCCAGATCAAGCAGGACGAGGTGAAGCGTTTCGTCGAGGCCAGGGGTCGGCAATACGTCATCGACAACGTCATTACCCGGTGTCCGACCAGCTCTCTCAGCCTGCGAGACGACGATACCCTGACGATCGACAATCGGAGCTGCGTGCGCTGCATGCACTGCATCAACGTGATGACCAAGGCGCTCTCACCGGGCAAGGACCGGGGCGTGACCATCCTGGTTGGCGGCAAGCGCACGCTGAAGATCGGCGATCTGTTCGGCACCGTGATCGTTCCCTTTAAGAAGCTGGAGAGCGAGGAAGACTACGAAAGCCTCAACGAGCTCGCCCAGGCGATCATCGACTTCTGGGCCGAGAATGGCCTGGAGCACGAGCGCTGTGGGGAGATGATAGACCGCATCGGACTGGCCAATTTCCTCGAGGGCATCGGCATCGAGGTGGAGCCGCCGATGGTGGCGCAGCCGCGCAGCAACTCGTTCGTGCGCATGGATCGCTGGGAGGAAGAGGCCGAAAAGTGGCACGAACGGGAGGCGGAGCGGTCTTCGGTGTAGCGCCTGCACCCGATCCCTAGTGTTCGGCTGCGCATGAGCAACCGTCCAAGCCGTATAGGAGCATGACGATGTCAGAACAGATGCGCGAGGCGATCGAGAGTGGGGTTCCGGATGCGTTTCCGTACATGCATCCACTCCTGCGCAAGAATTACGGGCAGTGGGATTGGCACGAGCGCCCCCGCCCCGGTGTCCTGCACCATGTCGCTATGAGCGGCGACGAGGTCTGGACGGTGCGGGCGGGAACCCAGCGCCAGATGGACACCGGCACCATCCGCAAACTTTGCCAGATCGCCGATGAGTACGCCGAAAGGCACGTGCGCTTCACCATTCGCAGCAACATCGAATTCATGGTCAGCGACGAGGCCAAGGTCGCCCCCCTGATCGACAAGCTGACTGAGGAAGGTTTTCCCGTGGGCGGCACCGGCAACTCGGTGTCCATGATCTCCCACACGCAAGGCTGGCTGCACTGCGACATCCCAGCCAGCGACGCCTCCGGCGTGGTGAAGTCGCTCATGGACGAGCTGTACGATGAGTTCGTGAACGAGCGCATGCCCAATCGGGTGCGTATCTCCACATCCTGCTGCCAGATCAACTGCGGCGGGCAGGCGGACATCGCCATCAACATCCAGCACACCAAACCGCCGCGGATCAATCACGACCTGGTCGCCAATATCTGTGAGCGCCCCGCCGTGGTGGCGCGGTGCCCCGTGGCGGCCATTCGGCCCGCGATGGTCAACGGCAGGCCCTCCCTGGAGGTTGACGAGCGTAAGTGCGTCTGCTGCGGTGCCTGCTACCCTCCCTGCCCGCCCATGCAAATCAATGACCCGGAGCACTCCAAGCTGGCAATTTGGATCGGGGGTAAGAACTCGAACGCGCGCTCCAAGCCGAGCTTTCACAAGCTGGCCGTGTCTGGACTGCCCAACAACCCGCCGCGCTGGCCCGAGGTGGCAGCGGTGGTGAAGAAGATCCTGCGCTGCTACCAGGAGGACGCCAGGGACTGGGAGCGGCTCGGCGAATGGGTCGATCGTATCGGCTGGGAGCGGTTCTTCAGGACGACAGGATTAGCGTTTACCCGGTTCCACATCGACAACTGGACGGGTGCGAGGTACACGCTCAACCACTCCGCCCACCTTCGCTTCTGAGCGTCCAAGGGCATCGATAAAGACAGCGTGTGCGCGGCCTCCCGCCCCCTGGCACGGTACCGGCCGAGGCACGGTGGCGGGGGACGGTCCCGCCAACGAGTAGAGGTGTACGCGATCATGAGCACGGTTGCCGCGGCGAATACGACCCTTGATGGAGAAGGCTATCTCATTGACCCGGAGAGTTGGAACGAGGCTGTCGCTGGGCAGCTCGCGTCGGCTGAGAATATCTCCCTAACGGATGACCACTGGAAGGTGATTCGGTTCATGCGCGAGCGTTATCGCGAGAACGGCATTGCGGTGGACGCGCGGTTTGTCATCAAATACCTGGCCGATGACCTCGGGTACGGGCGCAGGGCGAAGGCGCGGCTATTCGAGCTGTTCCCCTACGGATACGTGAAGCAGGCCTGCCGAATCGCCGGGATGCGGCGGCCGCGTGCCTGGAGCACGGGATAAGGCTCGAGGAGCAGAGCCTCCGGCCGACCCGGCAGAGCCGGTCAGTCCCCGGTTCGCTGCTCCCGCGCCAGCTACCGCAGCACCTGGATGGCCTGCCTAAGGACTCGACACCGCTCAACGCCTCATCGATCCACAAGTGTGGGCGAACGTCGAGCGCCTTCTGAAGGTATGACGGCCAGCTCAAGGGACATTTCTTCCAACTAACACCTTTCCCCGGTCGACCCCCGCGGCGCTTCGCCGCCCGCGCGTACGCCGCCCCAAACTTGGGGCACCGCTGCCAGTCGGTCATGAATCGGAGAACAACCCCGCGTTCGGCCGGCCGGACCTGAACGTCACGCAGCCTCAGGCAGACTCGGTGGTACAGCCACCCGACGGGGCTGAGTGCTTCAGTTGGCGCGTGGCGGTGGCGATGGGGTGCTTAGGGGCGACTGCTTGTGAATCACGCCGATCGCCAGATGCTTGCAGGTCGCTAGGGCCGGCGCCCTCGAGCTTCCAGTGATTGCCCGCTAGTTTGCCGCTGCCGCCGCGCTCCTTGAGTTCATGCCGACGATGCCTTAGGTTGCGATCATGCAGCACCATCGGCAAGGTCACGGTTGCGCGCGATCCGCGGCGGTAGCGCCATCTCGGGGCCGTCTGTCCCTTGCGCGCGTGCTGCTCCTGATGTTGGTGCTCCTTGGCCATCTCGGCTACGGTCTCAGCGTCATCGCCGACGATCACGGTGCTGCCGGCTGCGATCACACCGTGCTCCCGAGCCCCGCCGGGGGCAGTGACACCCCTGGCGAGCCAGGCTGCGACCACGGCTGCCACGCCCATGCCCACCTAGTTGCGATCTTCCCCGGCGGCGGGTCCTCTGGGTCGCTGGCCCCACCCGCGCAATTCGAAGCCCCGGGGGACATCGCCTGGCTGTCTCACCCATCCTCCCCCCCAAGCAGACCGCCGAAGCCCTTGGCCTGATCCCCTAATGCCGCTCCCCGCAGGCCGGGGAGCGGGTAATTCGGATCGAGGCGCGAGGCTTCAACCACATGCATTCGCAGACCACTGTGATCGCCCGATCGCTGTCAGCGATCGGCTGCGTCCTGCTTCTTGCCGTGTCCGCGGGGGTCCGCGCACAGCCGACCTCCGCGGAATCCCAGCCCGTGCTAGCCGCCACGGGGGCCCGCCTCCTGGACTCCGTGACTGAAGGGCAGGGTCAAGGCCAGGGAGCATCCCCGGATGACCACGACCATGCAGGGCACGTCCATGGAGAGGATGTGCAGCAAGGACAAGCTCCCACCCTGGATGCCGAGGGCAACCAAGCGCTGGAAGGGCACCTCCATGGAGGGCACGAAGACGAAGCCCATGCGCACGAAGGCCCTGAGCACGAGAGAGACGCTCACGCGGACCACGACCACGGGGAGCACGCGCGGGAAGGAGAAGCCCCCGCGGGCCATGACCACGAGGAGCACGCCCACGATGCGGACAACCACGCGGACCACGACCACGGACACGCCGGTGGGCCACAAGACAACGGGCTCCATCGGCTCCAGGACTGGCTCATCGGGGTCTTTGGCGGGGTGCACCCGCATGGGGACGAGCACGGGGATGACCACGCCGAGCCCCGCGCCGTCACCCTGTACGGCGATAAGACCGAGCTCTTCGCGGAGGTCCCACCCCTGGTGGCTGGGGAGCGCGCGGATCTCCTGGTTCACCTGACGCGCCTGTCGGACTTCAAGCCGGTGACGGAGGGGGAGGTCACCGTCGCGCTCTCTGGCGGGGGCGCCCTCGAGGAGACCTTCACGGCTGCGGCACCCGCGCGCCCGGGTCTGTTCCGTGTCGCCGTGACCCCGGCCGCTGCGGGCGAGCGGCGGGTGCGCCTCGCGCTCGAGGCCCCTGGGCTGCGCGAGACGCACGACCTCGGTCCCGTTCCAGTCCATCCGGACGCCGGGGCGGCCCAGGCCGCGGGCGCCCCCGGCGAGCCGGACGGCGCGGAGGGCGTCGTTCTGCTCAAGGAGCAGCAGTGGCAGTCCGACTTCGCAACCGCGCTCGCCAGCGAGCGTCTACTACGGGAATCGGTGCCGGCCACCGGTCTGCTGCGCCCGAGCGCCGACGGCGAGGCGCACATGACCAGCCCCATCGACGGCCACCTGACGCCCGCCCCCAGCGGCTTCCCCTTCACCGGGCTGCGGGTGGAGGCGGGCCAGGTGATTGCCTACCTGGTGCCCCAGCTTGGGGGCGAGGCGGACGTGGCTGGCCTGGATCTGGCGGTCACGCGGGCGACCTCCCTTCGCGACCTGGCGCGTCAGGAGCGCGAGCGCCTGGATGCCCTGTGGAAGGAGCGCTCGGTCCCTTACCGTGAGGTGCTGGAGGCCCGCAGCGCCGAGGAGGTGGCCGACGCGGAGCTCACCGCGGCGCGCCGGCGCCTTGCGCAGGTGCAGCGCACGGAGGAGGGGGAGGCCGCGGGGGTGCCGGTGCGGGCGCCGATCAGCGCCCTGATCGCCCGGGTCGACGTGGCCCCGGGCGGGTTCGTGGAGGAGGGCGACCGCCTGTTCCACCTGGTGAACCCGGAGCGCCTGTGGCTCGAGGCCCGGGTTGCGGAGGCGGACATCGGCCGCATTCAAGCCCCCCGCGGGGCCTGGTTCCGGGTTCAAGGGTTCGACGACAGCTTCGAGGTCGCTCCGGAGCACGGTGCGCGGCTGGTCGCCTTCGGCGCCATGGTGGACCCGGAGAGCCGGACCGTACCAGTGATCTTCGAGTTCGCCCGGCCGGACCCGCGCCTGCGCGTCGGGCTTGCGGTGACGGCTCGGGTGTTCACCGGCGAGGAGCAGAGGGCGCTCGCGGTGCCGGCGGGGGCGCTGGTCAACGATGCCGGGGCCGACGTGGTCTACGTGCAGGCCGGCGGCGAACGCTTCGAGCGCCGGCTGGTGCGCACGGGGCTGCGCGACGGCGAGTACGTGGCTGTCGAGGCGGGCCTCGCCCCGGGGGAACGGGTGGTGAGCCGCGGGGCCTATCTGGTGCACCTCGCCGCCGGGGCTCCGGCCGAGGTCGGCCACGGCCACGCGCACTGAGGACGCACCCATGATCGCCGCCCTCATCCGCTGGTCCTTGCGGGACCGCCTCTTCGTGCTCGCCGCCGCGGCCCTGCTGCTGGGCTACGGCGTCCACCGCGCCCTCTCGATGCCGGTGGACGTCTTCCCCGACCTCACCGCGCCTACGGTGACGGTGCTCGCCGAGGCCCCGGGTCTTGCGCCCACCGAAATGGAGACCCTGGTCACCATCCCCGTCGAGACGGCGCTGAATGGCGCCAGTGGCGTGCGCCGCATCCGCTCCTCCACCGCCATCGGCTCGGCGATCGTGTGGGTGGAGTTCGACTGGGGGACGGACATCTACCACGCCCGCCAGATCGTCGCCGAGAAGCTCCAGACCGCCCGCGCCGCCCTGCCCCCGGAGGTCCCCACGCCGGTGCTCGCCCCGGTGACCTCCATCATGGGCGAGGTCATGTACGTGGCCCTGCGCTCGGACCGCCACGACCTGATGACGCTGAAGACCGCCGCCGACTGGGCCCTGCGCCGGCAGCTCCTGGCGGTACCCGGGGTGGCCCAGGTGATCCCTACCGGGGGCGAGACCCGCCAGTACCAGGTACTGGTGGACCCGGTCAAACTTGCCAACTACCAGGTCGGCCTCGACGCGGTGACCCTCGCGCTCGCGGAGACCAATGAGAACACCTCGGCGGGCTTCCTGGTGGAGAACGGCCAGGAGTACCTGATCTACGGGCTCGGGCGGGTGCACGCCTCCGGGGACATCGCCGCCACCGTGGTGGCCGAGCGCGGCGGGGTGCCCGTGCGCATCGCGGACCTCGCGGAGGTGCGCATCGGCCCCGCCATCCAGCGCGGCGCGGCCTCGGCCAACGGCCACCCGGCGGTGGTCCTGGCGATCCAGAAGCAGCCGGACGCCAACACGCTGGGCCTCACCGAGCGCCTGGACGCGACGCTCGCCGAGCTCCAGGCGGGACTGCCCGCGGGCATGGTGATCGAGACCAAGCTCTTCCGCCAGGCGGACTTCATCGAGGTCGCGGTAGCCAACGTTGAGGCGGCCCTGCGCGACGGGGCCATCCTGGTAGTGCTGGTTGTCTTCGCCTTCCTCTGGAGCCTGTCGGCGACGGCGATCACCGTGCTCGCCATCCCGCTCTCCCTGCTCGCCGCGGTCCTGGTGCTGGAGGCCCTGGGGGCGAGCATCAACACCATGACCCTGGGCGGGATGGCGATCGCCGTGGGGGCCCTGGTGGACGACGCCATCATCGACGTGGAGAACATCGCCCGGCGCCTGCGCGAGAACGCGGCCCGCCCGCCCGGGGAGCGGCGGAGCGCCCTGGCGGTGGTGTTCGACGCGACCCACGAGATCCAGTCCTCCATTGTCTTCGCCACCCTGATCATCATCCTGGTCTTCCTGCCGCTCTTCTTCCTGTCCGGGGTGGAGGGCCGGCTGCTGCAGCCCCTGGGACTCGCCTACGTGGTGGCCCTGGCCGCCTCGCTCCTGGTGGCCATCACGGTGACCCCGGTGCTCGCCTACTACCTGCTGCCGCGTTCACGCGCGATCCGATCCGGCCGGGAGCCGCGGCTGGTGGTTGCCCTCAAGCGCCTCTATGCCCCCATGCTCGACCGGGCCCTGGGCGCCTGGCGCTCGGTGACTGCCACCGCGCTGGTCCTGTTCGCCCTCGCCCTGGTGGCGCTGACCCAGGCGGGCCAGACCTTCCTGCCGCCCTTCAACGAGGGGAGCCTCACCATCCTCGCCACCACGCCCCCGGGGACGGCCCTCGAGCAGTCCGACGCCCTGGCCGTCCAGTTGGAGGACGCCCTGCTCGGGCAGCCCGAGGTGATCGGCACGGCCCGGCGCACCGGCCGCTCGGAGCTCGGAGAGCACACCCAGGAGGTCAACAGCACCGAGATCGAGGTCACCCTGGATCTGAGCGGCGGGCGGGGCCTGGAGACCGTCCTCGCGGAGCTGCGCAAGCGGCTGGCCGCGGTCCCCGGCATGGCCATCACCATCGGCCAGCCCATCTCCCACCGGCTCGACCACATGCTCTCCGGGACCCGTGCGAGCATCGCCGTGAAGGTGTTCGGGGACGACCTCTACGAGCTGCGCCGCATCGCCCGGGAGATCGAGTCGCGGATG
Organism: Bdellovibrio bacteriovorus; assembly: GCA_050257475.1. Lineage (GTDB taxonomy): Bacteria > Pseudomonadota > Gammaproteobacteria > Chromatiales > Chromatiaceae > Thiodictyon. Next base: position 742 of record JBLMWY010000119.1, on the reverse strand, counting down.
GCGGCGGTGGCCGGCGTCGTCGACCTGATGGTGGAGCAGCAGGCGGACATCCCCTTCGTCACCGTCTCGGTGAACCGGGAGGCCATCGCCCGACACGGGCTGCGGGTGCGCGATGTCGCCGCCGCCATCGAGACCGCCTTCTACGGCCGGGTGGTGTCCAGGGTGCTGGAGGGGCAGACCAGCTTCGATCTGGTGTTGCGCTATCCGGACGCGGTGCGCGAGGACATCCGCGCGGTGCGCGAGACCCTGATCACCAGCCCCTCCGGGGCCCGGCTGCCCTTGCACGCCCTGGCGGAGGTGCGGCGCGACCGGGGTCCCAACACCATCAGCCGCGAGAATGTGCAGCGCAAAATCGTGGTCTCCGCCAACGTGGCCGGGCGCGACCTGCGCTCGGTGGTGGACGACATCCGTGCCGGCGTCGCCCAGGGCGTCAACCTGCCCGCCGGCTACCGGGTGGAGTACGGCGGTCAGTTCGAGAGCGCGGCGCAGGCGACCCAGCGGCTCCTGATCCTGGGGGCCGGGGTGGTGGTGGGGATCTTCTTGCTGCTGTACGTGGCCTTCCGCTCCGGGCGCGACGCCTTCCTCGTCATGCTCAACCTGCCGCTCGCACTCATCGGCGGTGTGGCCGGGGTCTTCGCCGCAGGCGGCACCGTGTCCGTGGCCTCCCTGGTGGGCTTCATCACCCTGTTCGGCATCGCCACCCGCAACGGGGTGATGCTGATCGCCCACATCCGCCAACTGG
>JBLMWY010000118.1:0-3214 GCA_050257475.1 Bdellovibrio bacteriovorus | reverse complement strand
GCCACCGGGGAGATGAAGAATGCCAGGGTCCCGGTCACCCAAAAGAGCGCCCTCAGGGTGAACCCCTTGCGAACCAGCCACGAGCGCAGGGCCTCGAAGACCAGGCGCTCCTCCATGGCGTTGATATAGGTCATCGCCACGAGGAGGAAGAGCATCAACTCCGCGTATTCCTCCAGGGTGTGCCGCACCGCGGCCTCCGCGCTGTGGGGGATGCCGTTCTGCACGTAGACCCAGCCGATCAGGCCCCAGATCAGGCCGGCGGCCAGCATCACCGGCTTGGATTTGCGCAGGTGGATGAACTCCTCGACCATCACCATGAGGTAGGCGACCACGAAGATGGACAAGGCGGCGACGCCGACCCAGTGCTCTGTCAGGTCGAGCCGTTGAAGGTCGCCGGAGGCCAGCGCCAGGGCTGGGGTCAGCAGGAGGCCCAGCGCGATCAGCCGTCTCGGCCCGCCTGCCCCCCGCTTGAGCCCGATTCGGGCGTGCCCTGACGGACACTCGGGAAACCGCGGGGAGGAGGCTGATGCCAGATTCCGGAGGGGGTTGACGCTGAGGGGCATGGCGTGGGTGGAGGGGACCATTGGATTAACCTGGCGGTGGCGATTCTGGATTGACGGCTTAGGGTCTGGAGTGGCCGCCGGCCTTGGTCCAGCCCAGGAGCGGGGGGGCTAGGGAGCACCGCGTTGGTGGCCGCTTGGAAGGCGCCGCCCAGCGTGGGTCCGGCGACCTCAGGGGCGGACGCACCGACTTGAGCCACTGACATCAAGTGCAGGGGCCCCTGCCTCGGGAATCTCGTGGCAGTCAGCACGCGCGGTCCCGGGTTGCCGTGTCCGCCCAGGCAGAGGCGCCGCGGCGCGGACAGCCCCTCCTGTGGTCGCGCGGAGGCGATGGACCGAGCCGCCGCCCGTCACAACGCGCGCGATCAAGGTGGCGCTGGGTCCTCGCGGGCGGATGCCGAAAGTGAGCTTCGTGAGCCAGCGGAAGGCGCCGAAAAACGGCCCCCTTCCGACGTGCGAGCCCCGAAACAGTTGGTTCGCCCTGTTGGACTCGAACGCACGATCACCTGATTGAAGGTCTGCACTCTGGAGTAAATATCTATCTTAAACAACAGCCTAGGTCGCCCGCACAACCCGACGTCCGGTATAGTACAGCCACAAACAATCCGGGTAGAACCGAGCACTCGCACATTCTCCGGCACACTCAGCACCAAGTGTTCTGGAGGCAAAACCATGTTGTCAAGAAGCCGATCCGGCTCACGAGAGACCCCAAGAAATCCCCGCCGGTAGCATGATGGCCGTGCCCGGGGTTCCCACCGGCGCACCTCGTTCAAACGTGTCTCCAGCGGACTGAAGAGGCCATGCGGCGAACTCGGTTGGGTCAAGATCGCGTCACGCGATCTTGTGAGCGCGCAGTGCCAGCAGGACGGCCTGGAATTCCTCCTTGGAGATCGCCGCCGCTGGTGGCAGGGGCGGTGTGGAACGCTTGCCGTGGACAGAACGCCACGAGCGCCTTCGGTATCCGAGGGGAGAAAGGCCTCCCTGCTTTACCCTCGGCGCGTTGCCGGTACACCAAAGGGCCGGCTCAGGTGCTGGCGGACGTACGGGTCGGTCGCCTCGCTCGCGATCAGGCCCTCGATCAGCGTCCGGGTGGGCGCGAGGCTCCGACCGCCTCGGCGGCGCGCAGGGCGACGCTTTGGGCCTGCCAGACCTCCCCGGCCTTGAGGTCGTAGAAGCGGCCCTCGGCCATCCGATGCAGGGCGGCGGTGGCGCCGTCAAGGGCGAAGGCCGGCTCCGAGTCGACATGGTCCCGGGCCGCGCGCAGCGGGGTGCCGAAGTCCACGGGGCAGCCGTGGGCCAGCTCCGCGGCCAGGTCGAGGAACCCGAGGGCCTTGGCGGTGGCGAACCAGCGGCCTGCGTCCTCCGGGGTGGAGGCGATCAGGTCATCGAGGATCGCGCGGGGCTCCTTCTCGGGATACTTTTTCTGGATCGCCCGGAAGGTCGCGAGATGGGTCCCCGCCTGGTTGGCTGCGACGGCGTCGCGCTCATAGGCCTCCTCCCGCCGCCCGGCCGCGAGCAAGCAGGCGAGGCAGGCCGTGGTCCCTTTGAAGCAACCCTGGTGGTCCGCTCTCCAGCTCAGACGCAGGTCGGCAGGAAGTCGTCAGCGGTCCGGGAGGCGCTCGGGGCTGGGCACACCTCGCCCCAGCGGTCGGCGACCTCGGAGCGAAAGTCCACGCCCTCCTCCTCGACGGCCTTCCACAGCCGATCGAGCTGGCCTTCCAGGATCGCCCCCTCGGCCGCTGTGATCGGGTCCTTGCGGGCGACTGCCTTGATCTCGGCGGGGCCTCCTTGAGCCGCTGGATGGCCGGTTGGGAACCCTTCCAACCAAAGGCGCGGGCGCACAATCGGTTGCGGAAGGTCCAGGGATGCTCAGAGGGATTCATCGCTTGGATTCTCGCGAGGTTCCTTACCACGAGGGGTCGAGTGGTCTTCGGCTGCGGTGCGCGATGCTGGCGCAGCTCGGCGGGCGAGTCGTGACCCCGGCGGGTGAGTGCAAGCCTCCGGGGCAGTCACCCAGCAGACCCCGAAATCCACGCGGACCTGCGCCTCGCGCCCTCGCGAGCCCCGCGGCCCTCAGGGGATCGCGCGCACCACGCCACCGTCGACCCGCAGCGCCGCGCCGTTGGTGGCGGAGGCCCCCGCGCTGCAGACGTAGACAATCATGTTCGCGACCTCCTCGACGCTCGCGAAGCGCTGCAGCAGCGATGACGGTCGGGCGGTCTGGAAGAACTCCCGCTCCATGGCCTCGAACGCGATCCCACGCTGCCGGGCCATCTGCTCGACGAAGGTGCCCACGCCCTCGGACCGGGTCGGCCCCGGAAGCACAGCGTTGACCGTCACACCGGTGCCGGCGGTGGTCTCGGCGATCCCGCGGGCAACCGCCAATTGGGCGGTCTTGGTCATGCCGTAATGGATCATCTCGGCGGGGATCTGCACCCCGGACTCACTGGAGACGAAGACGATGCGCCCCCAGTCGTGCTGGCGCATGCCCTTGAGGTAGTGCCTCGAGAGACGCACCCCGCTCATGACGTTGGTCTCGAAGAAGCGCAGCCAGTCCGCGTCGCCGATCGCCTCGAAGGGCTTGGGCTCGAAGATGCCGACATTGTTGACCAGCACATCCAGCTCCGGGACCGCCCGGATCAGGGCCGCGCAGC
>JBLMWY010000117.1:0-8769 GCA_050257475.1 Bdellovibrio bacteriovorus | reverse complement strand
CGCAATTTGTGCAGCAGCCTGCTGCACAAATACCCTGGACCCACCACTGCATGCTGCTCGACAAGGTGCAGACCCCGGCCGACCGCCTCTGGTACGCGGCCAAGGCCATCGAGAACGGCTGGTCGCGCAATATCCTCGCCCTGCAAATCCAGTCCGCGCTGCACACGCGCCAGGGCAGGGCGGTGAGCAACTTCCCGGCGACCCTGCCGCCCCCGCAGTCCGACCTTGCCCAGCAGATCACCAAGGACCCTTATCTCTTCGACTTCCTCAACCTGCGCGACGACGCCAACGAGCGTGCGGTCGAGAGCGGCCTGTTGGGCCATGTCGAGCGCTTCCTGTTGGAGCTGGGCGCCGGCTTCGCCCTGGTCGGGCGCCAGGTGCACCTGGAGGTTGGCGAGCAGGACTTCTACCTGGACCTGCTCTTCTACCACCTGACCCTGCGCTGCTTCGTGGTCATCGATCTCAAGGCGCGGGACTTCACGCCGGAGGCCGCCGGGAAGATGAACTTCTATCTCTCGGCCGTCGATGACCGGTATCGACAGGCCGGCGATGCACCCTCGATCGGCCTGATCCTCTGCCGCGCCAAGAACCGGATTCTGGCCGAGTATGCCCTGCGAGACCTGCAGAAGCCCATCGGTGTGGCGGACTACGTGACCCGCCTGGTCGAGACCCTGCCGGAGCCGCTTCGAGCCGCCGTCCCCAGCGTCAAGGAGATCGAGGAGGGGCTGTCGGGCAGCGAGCAGGATGCCGACCCGAATGGCACTGACTCACGCCCAACCACATGATCCTTTTTCTGTTTCCATTGCGGGCGCATGGGCGATCCCCCACCGACAAAGAGCTGGAGATGGCCAAGACCCTGCTGGCGAACTCGGACATCACCGTGGAGCAGGTCGCCGTCCGCCTGAACGTGGCCCCGGCCACCTTGTACCGCTACCTGCCAGGTGGTCGCGGAGGTATCGGTGGGGTTGGTGCATGACGCAGGGTTGTGACAATGTTCTGACGCCAAGCAAGGCGGGCGTCCACTATCCGACCATGTAGCCAAAACTGTCGGACCTCTCGGCATTTCAAAGGACTTGCATGGACATTTCAGAGCGCTTCAAGGTACTTAGGCGGGTGTGGCCATACCAAGCTAACGGGGGCGGGGGATGTTGGGTCTAAAGCTACGGGACGAGTTTGCTGGCAGGAAGCTCAGTGGCACGATCATCGATTTCACGAATCGCAAGGGCACTGGTGCACTCGACCGCAGCGCCAAGGAGTTCCTCGCGATCACCTACCCATCGGTCGACCTGCTGAAGACCATCGAGGCGGTGCAGCCGGACCGCACCCAGGCGGTGGTGATCATCGGTTCGCGGGGCCAGGGCAAGTCGCACCTGATGGCCGCCTTGTCCCACATGCTCACCGATCCGGCTGCCGGAAAGACGTGGCTCGACGAGTGGTCGGGGTCCGTACAAAACGCGGTGATGGGCGGCTTGCAGCTGCGCACCGGCATGACGGTGATTACCGAAAGCCTGCATCTGCACAACTTCAAGTTCCTCTGGGACCTCCTCTTTGCGAAGCACCCGCAAGGCGCCTACTACCGCGGTGCCTGGGAGAAGCAGGGGGACAACAAGACCGAGGTGCCTGGCTATGAGCTGATCTTGGAGATGCTCGAAAAGCAGCCCACCGCGCTAATCCTGGACGAGTTTCAGACCTGGTATGAGGGCCTCACCAATACCAGGCAATATCCCTGGCGAACCTGGGCGTTCAACTTCATCCAGATCCTCTCGGAGATCGCCGAGAAGCATCCCGAACTGCTCATGCTCGTCGTCTCGGTTCGGGATGGCAATTCGGACGCCGCCCAGCAGGTTTACCGCGTCAACCCCATCCGGGTCGACTTCAAGGGTCCCCAGGCGAAGAAGGATCGGCAGCGCCTACTCCTCTACCGCATCTTTGAGAATCGCCTACAGATCCCCCGCGCGGACATCGAGACGGTCATCGCCGCGCACTTCCAGGAGTTTCTCCGCCTCCGTCACGTCCCCGGGCCGGAGCATGATCGCCATCGCGACGAGTTTGTGGATGCCTGGCCCTTCTCGCCGCTGCTCCTTCAGCTCCTAGATGACCAGGTGCTCGTTGCGGTGGATGCCCAGGAGACCCGCGATCTTCTCCGCATCCTGGTCGACGTCTTCAAGGCCACGCAGGCGAGGAAGGCCGAGAGTCCGGTCATCACACCCGCCGATTTCTCGATCACGAACGACAAGAGCGGTGTGGCTTCCCTGCTGGATTCGGTTGCAAGCCAGCTCCACCGCGACCTGCGCGAAAAGGCGCAGCGCAATCTCGAAGCCGTGCAGGAGGCGATGAGCGGGGGTGGCCAGCAACAGGTCCCTGTGCACCTCGAAGAGATCCTGAGTGCGCTGTGGCTGCGCTCGCTCTCGATGGAGAAGCTGGCTGGCGCCGAGCGCGACGAGCTCCATGTCGACATCACGCGCGACAAACCAATCGACGACAACCAGTTTCAGGTCGAGCTCGACCTCATCGAACAAAACAGCTTCAACATTCACCCGAAGGGCAACCGGCTGGTCTTCCTCAACGAGGAGAACCCCCAAGCCAAGCTCATGGCCAACGCCCAGAACGACAGGCTGTTTGAAAAGGGGGAGGACATCGCTCACCTGGCGGACGAAATCCGCTACGTGTTGGCGGGCAGCGAGATGAGCTCCCAAAGCTATCGGGTGCTTGTGCTGCGCAAGAACTGGTCCGCCGATCCTTGGGGCGAGCTGGACGAGAAAGAGCACCCCGACAGGTGGGACGCCAGGATACCGGTCGTCGTGATCCCATCCACCTCGGCGGGGGATGCAGACCTTGGGGAATGGCTCAAAAAGCACGTCGCCAAGCACCGGAACACGGTTCGCTTCCTGCTCCCAAAGCGGGAGACCAAGGACACCTTCCGCGATCGAGCGCTATTGGTGCTGGCGCGCGCCGTGCACCTGGCCGCGCAGTGGAAGACCAGCGATTCCGTCTACTCCCCATTGCACATCAAGTACCAGAGGGAGCTGCGGTCTCAGCTACGCTCGCGCTTCGATCGCTTCGCGGTCTTGGAGACCTGGAACTTCGGTTCTCCCAAAGATTGCACCTTTGCCGTCGAAGCCCACAAGGCGGAAGGCGAGCATATCCTCAACGCGGTGCAGGACAGGATACGCCAGGAGCTTTTCATCCCCGAGGAGTTCGAGGACCTCGCCCTGGCCGCCGCTCAGGACAGCCGCAGCGTCGGCCAGCTCCTCGATCAGCTGCAGGAACCGCGCTCCAAGGGCGAACCGTCCATCCCCTGGCTCGGCGAGACGGAGATCAAGGAACAGGTCATCCGGCTCTGCGCCCATGGCCGCATCGCCATCAACCTCGGGCGCGAGTGGCTGCAAAGCAGACCTGGGGAGCCCTTCGATGATGCCTGGAACCGCATGAAGGGACGACTGCCTGCCGGGCGCCAACTCGACAGCGTGATCCTCAGCGAGCCCGGCTCTGCCGTTACCAGTGGCGGCGGCCAGCCGGTGACCGGAACCGGTGCAACGACGGGGACCGGGGCTGGCACCCAATCTGGAACGACCACGACGACAACAACCACCACGACTACCGGCGGCGCTGGAGGGGGATCGACCGGTGCCGGATTGCCGGGAGGCCTCTTTGGAGGCGGTGGCAGCTCCGGGATGCGCGTCCCGGTGTCGTCCAATCCCACGTCCGCCTTGAACCTGCTCGGAAAGCTGGAGACCTGGGGTATCAACGCCGGGACCCCGCTGCACAACGTCAAGCTCTCCGTGGATCAGCTCTCGGGTGCGCAGCTCGAGAAATTGCTCAAGCATCTACCGGATGGTGTCACCTACGGCATCGAGCTGGAGAAGGAGTAACCGCCATGGACAAGGCGCTGCTGTCCGAGATCTTCACCCGGCCGGTTGAGGAGGTGTGGCCCCGGTTGTTCGGATGGGCCTGGTCGGTTTTCTCCGAGCCCATTGGTGCCGGCGTGGTAGACAGCGTCCTGGGGCAGCGCGATCGGCGTATCGCCCCGCTCGACAATCTCCTCAGCGGAAGCGCCTGGGAGCTGTGGGACGCCTTCGAGGCGACGGCCCCGCGGACGGTTGCTTCCTTGGAGGCGTTTTGGGCAACGCGCACCGGAGGGAAGGCGATCCTAGTTCTCGACGCCCTCTCGTTGCGTGAGGTCCCCTGGTTGCTGGAGCAGGCACAGGCGAGGGGATACACCCTGCATGAAGCCCGGGCCACGGCCAGCGAGCTGCCGGCCGAGACCATGCCGTTTGCCAGGGCTCTGGGTTTCGGACAACGATCGGCGCTGGCACATAACGGAGCAAACAGTCCCCGGTTCCCCGGTGCAACCACCGAGGCATCCGATCTCCCCTTTGCGCACTGCGTCGCGCTGGTCCCGAACCAATCGGCGGCGGTCTTCTGGCATGAGTGGCCGGACGACCGCATGCACCACCTGGCCGAGGACGGCGCCGGTTTCCGGACCCTCGCAAAGGAGGCAGCCCAGCAGCTTACCTCCGATGATTTCTGGGGCTTCGTCGACCGCCTCGCCACGGGCCGCCGCCTCGTCATCACCTCGGATCATGGTTACGCCCATGTCGGACTCTTCCCGGACGTCGGAGACAGGGAGCAGGCCCAATTCCTGAAAACGACCTTCAAGAGCGGGCGCAGCGTATCCGCAGACAAGGTTTCGTTTGACCAGGCACACCACTGGGCGCCGCCTCTCACGCGCACCCTCACCACCGCACACGGCAACTGGCACCTGGTGCTGGGGCGCCAGAAGTGGAAGAGCCAAGGCGGCTATCCGACCTTGGCGCACGGCGGGCTGTCGCTGTTGGAGGTGGCTGTGCCCTATCTCGAGCTTTCGAAGTAAGGAGCCTTCATGGCCAGATTCCCTGGAAAGACCAAAGCCGAAGAGACCGCCGAGCTGGTCGCCGCTGCCGTTGGGGCTGGACGGAAGGTCAAGCTGCCGACCGTCGATTTTTCCGATCCCGACCGTCCCAAGACCTGCCTGGAGGTAGATTTTCCCATCCTGCCGATCAACCAGATCGCGCAGATCGAGGGCAATGCCGGGAAGCCGATCTACCAGATGTCGAAGTGGTGGGCGCGCCGGCGCTCCAGCGTGTTCCGCTCGACCTTGATCGCGGCGGCGACGCGCGCCCCGGATGACCCGCTGGAGGCGGCCCGTACGGTGTGGGATGCCTACTACGCCAACCACCAGGACAACGAGGCGTTCCGCAAGCTCAAGGTGGCGGACATCTTCATGGGCGGCGGGACGACCCTGGTCGAGGGCGCGCGGCTGGGCATGCAGATGTTCGGTAACGACCTGAACCCCGTGGCCTGGTTCGTGGTGAAGAATGAGCTGGCCCAGGTCGATCTGGACGAGGTGCAGAAGCTGTTCGACGTGATCGAGCGGGAGGTGAAGCCACAGATCATGCCCTTCTACGCCTGCGAGGGACCGGCCGGCGAACGCGGCACCTGGACGAACCGAAAGGCCGGCGAGGTCATGGGCGACGACTTCGATCCGCTGGCGCTGACGCCGGAGGAGCGCAAGGACTACAGCTACGAGGGGCCGGAGGTCATCTACACCTTCTGGGCTAAGCACGGACCTTGCTCGGCCCCGGGATGCGGGCACCGCACGCCGCTGTTCACCTCGCCGGTGATCGCCGTCAAGACGCTGACGGTGAAGGCGTGGGCCGGCTTCACCTGCGTGCAATGCCACCGCGCCTTCGATATCGAGCGCCAGGAGGCCCGCATGGCCCCGGACGCGTCGCTGGTGGTCGCCGATGGGGAGCCCTCGTTCGCCATCATGGATGACGAGGGTCGGTTCACTTGCCCTCACTGCGGGCACGCCCACCGCGATGAGGTGGCGGCCAAGAAGGGGGTCTCCAGCCGTCTGCCCAAAAAGGGATGGAAGAACAAGAAGGTGAGTTTGTCGCTTTTGATTCACCCCGATTGGATGAAGGGGGAGGCGAGCATGGACGAGGACGGTAAGCCTTTCGGGGGTACTGCCACGAGCGGGCTTGCGGCGACGCAGCGTTGGCAAGAGCGCCGCGGGGCGACGCTTCGCTTGTTGGAGGTGCGGGGGGAGTTGCCGGAAACCATAACTTGCCCGGACACAGGGATCGTGTTCAACACTTCAGACGGTACGGTCCCAAAGAAATCAACCTTTACTTGCCAGGCAGAGACCTGCGGCAAACAGCAGGATGTGTTGGGCTCCATTAAGGCGTCCGGGGCCACAGGCCCTGTCGCCGCCTACGCCCTCCAGTGCTACTCCCCCGCGCGTGACGACAGCGGTGCTACCTACGATGGTCGGTACTTCAAGCCTGTCGGCGAAGAGGATGTACGCCGCATGAATGCAGCCTGGGCAGAGTGGGAGTCACGCAAGGACGCGGATCTGCGCACTTACTGGCCGCGGTCTGAGCTGCCGTTTGGCTTCATGACGCACAAGAACAATGGCGGAATCCCGAATCATGGTTACACTCATTGGTACAAGATGTTTAACGCTCGGCAATTGCTCGTACATTCCCTGCTGCTGAGATCAATCGATACGGCTTTTGGGTTTACTGAGATAGCGAAGCAAATTGTTCTCGGAGCGTTTCAGCAATACTTGAATTTCCAGAACATGTTCTGTCATTGGAACATTCAACGTGATTGCATTGCACAGTTGTTCTCTCACAATAACTTCCATCCGAAAGCCACAGTTGTTGAAAGTGCAGTTTTTTGCAGCTTGGGCTCTGGCAATTGGCAATCTTGGAGAGAAGCTGCCGTGAAAGGGCTGGAATGGGCTAAAAAGCCCTGGGAAGCAGTTTCTAATCAGTACCTACTGGAAAGTAATGATGGTTTTGACGGTTTGGTCTCCGGGAAAAGCGAGAGAGTTCAGTCTGGGGATGCTGTTATACCTCGAGCCGAGGCCGCATGTGTTTCCGCGACGGAGCTTACTTGCCTCGCTGACGCTTCTTACGATGCGGTGATAACTGATCCGCCTTTCGGGGGTTTGCTTCACTACTCGGAGCTTGCGGATTTCTTCTATGTGTGGATGCGGCTTTACCTGAAAGATAAGTACCCGGATTATTTTGTTGCCGAGTTTACGCCAAAAACATTGGAGGCGGTGTCTAACAGGGCCCGTCATCCTGATGATTCAGATGAGTTCTATAAACGCCTTTTGACTGCCTCCTGGAGGGAAGCTCACCGCATACTTAAGCCCGGCGGGCTTCTAGCATTTACCTTCCACCATAGCGAGGATGCTCCTTGGATTGATGTGTTGGAGAGTCTTTTCGATGCGGGTTTCTACCTTGAGTCGACCTATCCGATTCGGAGTGATGAAACGAAGGGACAAGGGGCGAAGCCGGGCACATTCGGTTCTCAAACTATTGAGTACGACATAGTCCACGTCTGCCGCAAGCGCACCAAAGACCCGGCGCGCATCAGTTGGCCGCGCCTGCGGCGGCAGATCATGGCCGACGTGCGCCAGCTTCAGGACCTCTTGGAGCATCATCAAAGAGCCGGTCTACCCAAGGCCGATATTCAGGTCATCAAGCGGGGCAAGGCCCTGGAGTACTTCTCCCGCCACTACGGCCAGGTGTACGTGGAGCAGGGGCGTGAGTTCACCGTCAAGGAGGCCCTCGCCGGCATCAACGACATCCTCGACGAGGAGATGGAGGGGGAGATCAGGACCCCGGTCAACTGCGAGCCGATGACCCGGCAGTTCCTGCGGATCTTCGCCAAGCAGGCGGAAGTCCCGCGGGACCAGATGCAGAAGTACCTGCGGGGCAGTGGGATCGGGCCAAGCGAGTTCGTCGAACGGGGCTGGTGCTTCGAGAAGAAGAAGACGTACTTCTGGGTGTCCACCATGGATTTTGCGCAGGCGCACGCGGCGAAGGCGCCGGCGCTGCGTCGCGACCTGGATCAGGCGCTGCTCTTGGTGGGGGCCTTCCATCCCGAGAGCGGGGTCAGCTCCAAACGGATTCTGACTGACGACTTCCGGGCGCACCCGGCGCTTGGTGCCTTGCTCGACTGGCTGATTCACAACCATCCCGAGGCGGCGGCGCGGCACGCGGCAGCGAGCGCGCGCACCCGCTTCAACACCTGGGCGGCGCAGCATCAGGGAACCCTGCAGGAGCAGCTCACGCTCTTCGGCTTGGAGGAGGCACCGTGAACGCACCGCTCACCGACGACGTCTGGATACGCCGCGGCATCAACGTGCTGTGGGATGGCGGTGTGCTGGCCCGGCTCGGGGCCGGTCCCAAGGTGATTAGCTTGCGCCGCTTCTTCGAGCTGGACGAGGCGGAGTGGCCAGAGGATGAGACTCCGCTGGTCGGAGACTCGGCGGTGATGGTCGCCGGCCTGGATGTGGCGCTCGATGCGCTCGGCGCGGACGAGGCGGAAGAGTGGATCCAGCAGATGCTCTATCCGCGCATCTACGAGTTTCAGCGCGCGTTCGCTGGCCAGAGTGCCCTGATCTTCTGGATGGCCGAGAAGGAGCGCTGGAAGGAGAACAGCGGCGAGGGCACCTTCGACTGGCACCTGGGCGGCGCGCACCAGGGGCAGTTGCTGCCGCTGGGACGTTGCCTGTGGGATGGCGCCTATTCGGATGTCCGGCCGATCGAGGAGCCTGGACCAAAGGGGCAGGCGAAGTGGATCGGCCTGTATTTGCCGCGGATCTCGTGAGCCAAGCGACCCCGTTCCAGCCCGGCGGGCGGGTCAGCCACCCCGATTTCGGACAAGGGGTGGTGATCTCGCTCGGCGGGGGTTATGCGCGCGTCTTCT
>JBLMWY010000116.1:0-9463 GCA_050257475.1 Bdellovibrio bacteriovorus | reverse complement strand
CCCAGCGAATATTCGGGTCCGCGGCGAGGGGCGTCCTGGCCTTGAGCATGGCGACCGTGTCCTGGATGACCGCTTCGGCTTGCGCGGCCGACAGGATACCCCTGCCGCGGCCGGCCTGAGCGGCCAGGCAGGCCCCGGCCTGGGAGCCCATGACCAGCCCCCCGCCTGCCCCCATGCCGGTACCGAAGCCAACGCCAACATAACCGCCGATGGCGCCGCCGATGAGCAGAAAGATCACTGCAAGGATCGCTGTCTTCATCGTCATTCTCCGCTCGAGCCCTGATCGAGTCGGGACCCGGCGGCAAACCGCCGAGTCCCAGTCTAGGCCGCTCGGCGGGCCTACTTCAGGGATTGGTAGTAATCCATGAGAATCTTAGCGACCTCGGGCCGGGAGAACTCCGGCGGCGGGGCGATGCCATTGCCCAGCATCTCCCGGACCTTGGTCCCGGAGAGCAGGACGAAGTCCTCCTTGGTGTGATCCGGGGCCTCGCACATCATGACGACCTTGTTGAGCTTCTTCGAGTAAGCGGTGTGATCCGCCTTGAAGATCTCGATGGTGAGCGCGCCGGCGGGGACCTCCTCGTCGAAGATGGTCTGGGCGTCGAAGGCCCCGTAGTAGTCGCCCACGCCCGCATGGTCACGGCCGATGATGAAGTGGGTGGCGCCCATGTTCTGGCGGAAGTAGGCGTGCAGCACCGCCTCGCGGGGGCCGGCATAGAGCATGTCGAAGCCGTAGCCGGTGACCATGGCGCTGTTCGGCGGGAAGTACAGCTCCACCATCTTGCGGATGGCCGCGTCGCGCACCGGGGCCGGGATGTCGCCGGGCTTGAGCTTGCCGAGCAGCATGTGGATCACCAGGCCATCGCAGTTGAGGCGCTGCATGGCCATGTGGCACAGCTCCTCATGGGCCAGGTGCATGGGGTTGCGGGTCTGGAAGGCGACCACCCGCTTCCAGCCGCGCTCGGCGATCTCGTTGCGGATTTCCACCGCGGTGCGGAAGGTGTCCGGGAAGTCGTCCTGGAAATAGGAGAAGTGCAGGACCTGGATGGGGCCGGAAACGGCGAAACGGCCCTGGGAGTTGAAGGTGGCGACACCCGGATGCTCGGGGTCCTGAGTCCGGTAGACCTTTTCGGTCATGAGGGCCATCTGGGCGTCGCTGACCTCCTCGATGGCCTCGACGTCCATCACGGCCAGGACCGGGTTGCCCTCCATGTTGGGATCGCGTAGGGCAATCCGCTTGGCATCGCCGATGGCGGCCGCGCTCTCCAGGAGGCAGAGGACGGGCACCGGAAAGAACATCCCGGAGGTGGTCTTCATGGTCTCGGCGACGCTCACGGCATCCGCCACGGTCATGAAGCCCTTGAGTGGGCTGAAGTAGCCACCGCCCATCATCACCGCATTGCCCGCGGCCTGGGAGCTGATCACCACGGAGGGCAGGGTCTCCGCCTCGCGCATCAGCTCGTGGTGCCGATCCGGATCGTAGACGAACAAGGGCTGCAACTGGTCGGAGCCTACGGGTTTGATCATGGTTCTGCCTCTCCTGACGACTCGGTTCCTCCGCCCGCCGGTGAGCGCCGTGGCCACCGTAGCTGGGCGGAGCTTGCTGATGATTCGGACGGGACTCGCGCAGGGCGCGCGGACCTTCGACGGGACCGCCTCGTCGACGGCTCGACGTGCGCGTGGACTCTCGAGGCGCCGCTGCGCCAGAAACCTTACCACGGCAGAGGGATGGCCCCCCCAAGGTTGTCTTTATGGGCCCACTAGGGAGACGCCAATTAGATACCATCCTGGCATTTGATTAGCGCAGCATCCTCAGGGGCCCGACTCCTGGACGGCTCCATTTTCAGGAACTTAGGGTGCCTGAAAACGCCGGATCATCTGTGGCCCTGACGGGAAGCGCAGTAAAACAGCGCTTCCCCAGTTTCCCTCGGGCCTCGCGACGCCGTCGCGTGGGACCGGGCCCCGACCCGATCTAGACCCGAAGCAGTTGGGTCCGGTAATGCCGCAGCTCCGCGATCGACTCTCGAATGTCTTCAAGAGCCAAATGTTGGGAGGTCTTCTTGAAGCTGCTCGCAACCTCCGGAGCCCAGCGCTGGGCCAGGATTTTGAGGGTACTGACATCGAGGTTGCGGTAATGGCAGTAGGCCTCCAGACGCGGCATCCAGCGGGCCAGGAACCGCCGGTCCTGGCAGATGCTGTTGCCGCAGAGGGGCGAGGCGCCTGCGGGCACGTGTCGCGCCAGGAACGCCAGGGTCTCGGCCTCCGCCACCGCCTCGTCCACCGCCGAGGCCCGCACCCGCTCCAACAGCCCCGAGGCGCCATGGTGCTGGCGGTTCCAGTCATCGAGCCCGGCCAGGACCTCCGCGGACTGATGGACGGCCAGCACCGGGCCCTCCGCCAGCACCTCAAGGTTGGAATTGGTCACCAGGGTCGCGATCTCCAGGATACGGTCGGTAAAGGGGTCCAGCCCCGTCATCTCCAGATCGAGCCAGATGAGATTGTTCTCGTGCGCCGCCATCGCTCCCATGCCTCCTCTGGTGACCAGGCCGCCCGGCCCGGCCAGTCTACCAGGCGGGAACGATGCACAACCCCTGCATGACCCGTAGAATCGCGCAGCCACCCCGTCAACGGAGACAGCCCATGATGATCCGTCCCATTCGACTCGCCGCGGCCCTTGCCCTGCCCCTGGTGCTCGGCGTCAACGCCGCATCCGGGGAAGAGGCGGCGGTTGACCCTCACGCGCTCCACCAGCAAAACTGCCTCAAGTGCCACGGCACCGAGATCTATACGCGTCCCGACCGCAAGGTCACCTCCTACGAGGGGCTGGGGCGCCAGGTACGCCGCTGCGAAACGGCGCTGGGCTTGCGCTGGTTCGACGAGGACATCGCGGCCGTCACGGGCTACCTCAACCGAGACTTCTATCGCCTGATGCCGGAGCAATGAGGCGAGCACCGGGTTCATGCCGCGACGGCGCCTGTCCGAGCAGCAGATCACCCGGATTCGCACCATCCAGGAGCGCCGGCGTCAGCGGCTCGCCGATCGGGTGGAGGCCGTCCTCACCGAGGGCGAGGACGGGTCCGACGAGGAGTCACCCGCCGAGCCGGGGCTGGTCGTGGTGAGGCACGGGGCGAACCTCGCCGTGGAGGACCCCCAGGGCCGGATCCACCACTGTCTGGCACGACGCCACATCGGCGAGCCCGTCTGCGGGGATCGGGTGGTTTGGCAGCGCACGGGGGAGGGTCACGGGGTCGTCACGGCCATCCAGCCTCGGGCGACCGTATTGAGCCGCCCCGACTACAGCGGCCGCGACAAGCCCCTGGCCGCCAATCTGACCCAGATCCTGGTCCTGATCGCGCCCCAGCCGGAGCCGAGCGGCTATCTCGTCGATCAATATCTGGTGGCCGCCGAGACCATGGGGGTCAAGGCCGTGATCGTGGGGAACAAGATGGACCTCCTGGACGAGCCGGCGGCACGGCGGCTGCGGGAGCGTTTCGCCCACTATCCAGACATGGGCTATGGGGTGCACTGGACCAGCCTGCGGGAGCCCGGGGGCGCCGCCCCCCTGGCGCGCCTGCTCGCCGGCGAGACGAGCATCCTGGTGGGTCAGTCCGGGGTCGGAAAATCGTCCCTGGTCAAGGCCCTGTTGCCGGACCTGGAGATCCAGATCGGCCGGCTTTCCAGGGCCACGGGGCTGGGCCGCCATACCACCTCGGCGGCCACCTACTACCGGCTCCCGGGCGGCGGGGCCTTGATCGACTCGCCAGGCGTGCGCAGCTTCCGCCTCAGCTCCATGGATCGCGACACCCTGCAGTGGGGATTTCGGGAGTTTCGGCCCTATCTGGGCCAGTGTCGCTTCTCCGATTGCCGCCATCGCCAAGAACCCGGGTGCGCCCTGAACGAGGCGGCGCAACGCGGCCTCATCGCGCCGGCGCGGCTCGCCAGCTTTCATCACTTGACCGCCGCTTTGTCGCAGACACGCCCACCGCCGGAGTGACGCATCCACCGAGGGGTTATCCATGGCCTTCTGGCTCATCAAGTCCGAACCGGACGCCTTCAGCATCGACGAGCTCGCGGCCCGGGGCGCCGCCGGAGAGCCCTGGGACGGGGTGCGGAACTACCAGGCGCGCAATTGGATCCGCGATGCCATGGTGGTCGGTGATCAGGTCTTCTTCTACCACTCCAACTGTGAGGTCCCGGGTATCGTCGGCATCGCCGAGGTGACCAGCCGGGCCTACCCCGACGCCACCGCCTTCGACCCGGAGGCGAAATACTTCGACCCCAAGAGCGACCCCGAAAACCCTCGCTGGTTCTTGGTCGACGTGCGCTATGTAAGACACCTGCGCCGCGTCCTCTCGCTGGCGGAGCTCAAGGAGCATGCGGAGGGCCCCCTGGCCGACTTCCCCCTGGTGCGGCGCGGGAACCGCCTCTCGGTGATGCCGGTCTCGGATCAGCAATGGACCTTCATCCTCGCGCTGGAGTGAGGGGCCGCGTTAAGGCGGCACCCCTCACTGCGCCCAGTCAGGCGACGACAGACGTGCTCAGACACACCTGGCGGTGGCTGATGATTGTGCTCGGGTGGCTTGCCCTGGCACTCGGCCTGATCGGCATCTTCGTGCCCCTGCTCCCCACCACGCCCTTTGTCCTGCTGGCCGCCTTCTTGTTCTCGAAGGGGTCTGAGCGATTGCACCGTTGGCTGCTCGAGCACAAACGCTTCGGGCGTTATGTGCGCGACTGGGAGCGCGAGCAGGTGATACCGCCGGTCGGCAAGTACGCGAGCACCCTGTTCATGGTGCCCTCGGTCGGCTTCGTGGTCCTGACCCGCGATCTGCCGATCGCCCTCTCCCTCGGGATGGTGGCGACGGTGGTCGCGGTCCTGGGCTTCATCTGGTCGCGACCGTCCAGACCCGCCGGGGACGGTCCCGGGGGCTAGGCTTGGTGCGGCTCGTCCTGCCCCGGCGCCTCGCCAGCCCGAGGCCGCCGCATGCTGCAGACCCTGCGCAGGGGCTTCATTACTGCGGCGTAAGTTGTCGAAACTCAGCCCAACGTGTAAGGTTCCGCCCTTTCCTGCGGAGGCTTAAGCCCCCCGGCCCAGAAGGAGCAGGCGATCCCCAGCCCAAGCGGGCTGCGGTCCACGCCCGCCGCGACCCCAATCCAGAGGAACCCCCAGGACCCCATGCTCGAGGTCACGAGGCTCGAATGCCGGCGCGGCGATCGCCTGCTCTTCTCCGAGCTGGCGTTCACCGTCGACGCCGGGACCCTGCTGCACGTGCGCGGACGCAACGGAAGCGGCAAGACCACCCTGCTGCGCACCCTCTGTGGCCTCTACCGCCAGGATTGCGGGGAGGTGAGCTGGCGGGGGGAGCCAATTCGTCGACTCGCGGAGGACTACCGGCGCGAGCTGCTCTATTTCGGGCACCTCAACGGGATCAAGGGCGATCTCACGGGGGTGGAGAACCTCTCGGTTTCGGCCACCCTGGACGGCGATGCGGTGGATGCGCCGTCGATCTGGTCCGCCCTGGCCCGCATCGGGCTCGCGGGCTTCGAGGACCTACCGACCCGCATGCTCTCCCAGGGTCAGAAGAAGCGGGTGGCCCTGGCCCGCCTGATCCTCAGCCGTGCCCCCCTGTGGGTGCTGGACGAGCCCTTTACCGCACTCGACGTCGACGCGGTGGATCTGCTCCAGGGCCTGATCGCGGACCATGTGGCCGCCGGTGGCATGGCGGTGCTCACCACCCACCAGGCGGTGCCCCTGACCTCGGGCCAGGCACGTCACCTGGACCTCGGGCACTGACCACAAGGACGCAAACGGGCCACCCGTGCTCAAGGTCTTTTGGCGCATCCTCACCCGCGACCTGCTGCTCGCCATGCGGCGGCGCACGGACGTGCTCACCACCCTATTCTTCTTCATCATCGTGGTGAGCCTGTTTCCCTTAGGGGTGGGGACCGAGCGCCAGGTGCTGCGCATCCTCGGACCCGGGGTCGTCTGGGTCGCCGCCCTGCTGGCCTCCATGCTGGCCCTCGAGCGCCTTTTCGCGGCGGACTACGAGGACGGGACCCTGGAGCAGATGCTCCTGACCGCCCAGCCGCTCCCGCTGCTGGTGCTGGCCAAGGTGGCTGCCCACTGGCTGCTCACCGGGTTGCCCCTGGTCTTGATCGCGCCCCTGGTAGGCATGCAGTATCATCTCCCCGACGCCGCCATCGGTATGATGATGCTGGCGCTGCTGCTCGGCACCCCCGTGCTCAGCCTGATCGGGGCCATCGGCGCCGCCTTGACCCTGGGGCTGCGCGGCGGCGGTATCCTGCTGTCGCTGCTGATCCTGCCGCTCTACATCCCGGTCCTGGTCTACGGGGCCGGGGCAGTGGAGGTCAGCGCGGTGGATCTCGCCGATGCGCGTCCCTATCTCATGCTGCTGGGCGCCTTCTTCCTGTCGTCCCTGGTCTTGGCGCCGCTCGCCGCCTCCGCGGCCCTACGCATCTCCATCGAGTAATCTCCCGCCGCTTCAAGCCACAACCGATGCCTAGCCCCTGGTTCAAATACGCCTCCCCGGCCGCCTTCTACCCCCTGGCCGGCCGCATGATCCCGGTCTTCTGGGTGCTCGCGGCCGGGCTCATCCTGCTCGGCCTCTACTGGGGCTTCTTCCAGACCCCGGATCAGCTCGGCGGGACCAACCCCCAGAAGGAGTACTACCGGATCATCTTCATCCATGTCCCCGCGGCCTGGATGTCCATGTGGCTCTATGTGGTCATGGTGGGCTGGGCGGCCGTGGGGCTGGTCTTCAACACCCGCCTCTCCTTCATGATGGCCAATGCCATCGCCCCCACCGGGGCCATCTTCACCTTCCTCGCCCTGTGGACGGGGGCCTTCTGGGGCCGGCCGAGCTGGGGCACCTATTGGGACTGGGATCCACGGTTGACCTCGGAGCTGATCCTGTTCTTCCTCTACATCGGCTACATCGCCCTGCACTCGGCCATCGACGACACCCGCCGGGCCGACCGGGCCGCGGCGCTCCTGGCGATCGTCGGGCTGGTCATGGTTCCGGTGATCTTCTGGTCCATCAACTGCCCGGACCCGAACCAGTGCGCGGCCCTCCACCAGCGCTCAGGGCTCGGCCGGATCGAGGGTAACATCCTGTTCTCCATGTTGATCATGACCTTGGGCTTCTGGATGTACTCATTCGCTACCACCCTGACCCGCCTGCGCGGGATCATCCTCACCCGCGAGGCCGACTCCCAATGGGTCCAGACGGTGGTTCGGGCCGAGGCCCCGATGGGGGCGCGGCCATGATGGAGTTTCTCAATCAGGGCGGCTATGCAGGGTTCGTCTGGGGCTCCTACGGGATGGCCCTGGCGCTCCTGGTCGCGGAGGTGGTCGGGCTGCGACGCCAGCGGCGAACCATTTTGTCGCGGCTCGGTCGATTGTTTCGGTTACGTGCCCCGGGAGGTAATCCATGAAGGCGAGACAAAAGCGGCTGGTCCTGGTAGGCCTGGCGATCGTCGGGGTGGGCGCCGCGGCGGCCCTGGCCCTGACCGCCCTGCAAAGCAACATCTCTTACTTCTTCAGCCCCACCCAGGTAATGGCCAAAGAGGCCCCGGCCGACCATGTCTTCCGGCTCGGCGGGCTGGTCTCCGCGGGAACGGTCCAGCGGGCCGAGGACGGGCTGACCGTCACCTTCGACGTCACCGACACCGTCGAGACCGTCAAGGTCTCCTACACCGGGATACTGCCGGACCTCTTCAAGGAGGGACAGGGGGCGGTCGCCCGGGGTCGTCTGGGGGCCGACGGGGTCTTCTATGCGGAGGAGGTACTGGCCAAGCACGATGAGGAGTACATGCCCCCGGAGGTGGCCGATACCCTGAAAACGGCCCACGCCAAGGGCATGACCGAGGCCTCCGACGCCGCCGCGACGCGCGTGGCCGAGCAGCTCCCCGGCAATGGGGCCATGGGGCCCGGGGCGGCGTCCCGATGATCCCCGAGCTCGGACACTTCGCCCTGATCCTCGCCCTGGGCCTGGCCATGATCCAGGCGGTGGTCCCGCTCTGGGGCTCATTCAATGGTCGGCGGCCCTGGATGGAGATGGCGCGGCCCCTCGCCTGGGGCCAGCTCACCTTCCTGCTGCTGGCCTTCGCCTGTCTGCTCCAGGCCTTCCTGACCGACGACTTCTCGGTCCTGTACGTCTCCCAGCACTCCAACTCCCTCCTGCCCCAGATCTACAAGGTCTCTGCCCTGTGGGGTGGCCATGAGGGGTCCCTGCTGCTGTGGGTGACGATGCTCGGATTCTGGGGGGCGGCCGTTGCCGCCTTCAGCCGCAACCTGCCGCTGCCCATGATCAGCCGGGTGATCGCGGTCCAGGGGATGGTGGCCATCGGCTTCCTGCTCTTCACCCTGCTGACCTCCAACCCCTTCGAGCGGATCTTCCCCATCCCGCCCGAGGGCCGCGACCTCAACCCGCTGCTGCAGGATTTCGGCCTCGCCGTCCACCCACCCATGCTCTACATGGGCTACGTGGGCTTCTCGGTGGCCTTCGCCTTCGCCATCGCCGCGCTGATCGGCGGCAAGCTCGATGCCGCCTGGGCGCGCTGGTCGCGGCCCTGGACCACGGTGGCCTGGATCTTCCTCACCATCGGGATCGCGCTCGGCTCCTGGTGGGCCTATTACGAGCTCGGCTGGGGCGGCTGGTGGTTCTGGGACCCGGTGGAGAACGCCTCCTTCATGCCCTGGCTGGTGGGCACCGCCCTGATACACTCCCTGGCCGTGACCGAGAAGCGCGCCGCGTTCAAGAGCTGGACCGTGTTGCTCGCCATCTCCGCCTTCTCCCTGTCCCTGCTCGGGACCTTCCTGGTCCGCTCGGGCATGCTGACCTCGGTGCATGCCTTCGCCACCGACCCGAGCCGCGGCACCTTCATCCTCGCGTTCCTGGTGATCGTGATCGGCGGCTCCCTGGCCCTCTACGCGTGGCGGGCCCCGGCGGTGTCGGGCGGCGGCCGCTTCGAGCTCTTCTCCCGGGAGAGCTTCCTGCTGGTCAACAACCTCCTGCTGGCCGCCTTGGCCATCATGGTCTTGTTCGGCACCCTGGCCCCCTTGATCTACGAGGCCTTCGGCTGGGGCAAGATCTCGGTGGGCTTCCCCTGGTTCAACACCATGTTCATCGCCATCTCGCCCTTCCTGGTGCTGGCCATGGGGATCGGACCGCAGACCCGTTGGAAGCGCGACGAGCCGGCACGCTTGCTGCGCGGACTCTGGATCGCCTTTGCGCTCAGTCTCGCGGTGCTGGTGCTGGCCTCGACCAACTGGATCCTGCCCGGCAACCTGTACGTCGGCCTGGGCTTCGGGCTGGCGGCCTGGCTCGTGCTGACCCATCTGATCAGCCTGAAGGAGCGCCTGCGCAACAAGGGGGGGCTCAAGGCCCTGGCCGCGGACCTGCGCAGCCGCAACCGCAGCTACTACGGCATGTGGCTGGCCCAC
>JBLMWY010000115.1:0-3487 GCA_050257475.1 Bdellovibrio bacteriovorus | reverse complement strand
TCGGCTTCTAGCGGCGCCCGGAGGTTCAACCTCCCGGTCCCGCGCCCGGTAAGCCGCCTCGAACTCAGGATCGACGTCACTGAAATCGGGTCCATCTTCCAGCCGCTCGGCAAGCGTGACTGCTCTCGCGCCATGTTCGGCATAGGTGTCCTTGTAAAGCCTCAGACCGGCCTCTTTCTGTCTCAACCGTTTCAACATCCCTGCACCGGACTCGAAACGCTCGGCGAAGTGGCTTCCAGCCTGCTTGGCGGCTGCCTTTCGGGCCCGCTTCAACACCTTCTTGGGTACGCCCAGCGGGTCATCCATCCCGGAACTGACGGCCGAAATCTCGACCAGCGGTGGGATTTCCAGGTGCCAGGCGGGCTGAGGTTAGCTCCACGCCGATTCGGTCTCGTCGGTGTAATCGCGCACCTGTGCCGGAACCGGCGGTAACGCGCCGCTCGGGGGAATGTCCAACTCCTTGTACGCATTGCGGTAGTCACCCGTTCGCATGCCGTCGATGATAGCGCGCGTCCGGCGGCGGTCGTCCTCGTAGCGCCTTCGCATTTGATCGAAGCGTCGATCATGGAAGCTCGCTTCCTCTCGCCGACGGTCGTAGTCATCGTCACCCGACATGGGGCACCTTCCCGCCGAAAGGGCGGTTTGGATAGTTGATCGATATAGTCCGGCTTCCAGACGTCTGCCGAAGACGCGCGGCTCAGCGGCGGACTCCGTGACCCAGCGGCCGGACCTACTACCGCGTCATCCGATCGCGGTCGCGTTTTCGGGGTTCAGGCAACTCGCGGCCCCGGCCCGGTCACGGAGGACTCTACGGCGCCTTGAGCCGCTCCGGGCCGCGTGGGGAGAGCTGCTAGGACGTTACCTAGGGACCCTTTCGGGCAAAGATAAAGGGATCAGACTTTGGCCTAATCCCTTGTTTCGCTTGGTGCGCCCTGTGCGACTCGAACGCACGACCACCTGATTAAAAGTCAGATGCTCTACCGACTGAGCTAAGGGCGCGTGGACCCGGAAGTATAGGCCCGCCGTTGGGTATTTTGAACCCTGAATTCAGCCTGGCTTGTCACCTGGGGGCAGGCCTCCGCGATAGCGGGTGGGGTCTGGCAGGCCGGCTGCGCGGAAGCCCTCGGCGCGCAGGCGGCAGGAGTCGCAGTGACCGCAGGCCCGGCCCTGGGCGTCTGCCTGGTAGCAGCTCAGGGTGAGTCCGTAATCGATCCCGAGCCCCGTCCCGCGGCGGATGATCTCGGACTTGGTGAGCTCGATGAGGGGGGCATGGATACGGAATCCCTGACCCTCGACGCCCGCCTTGGTGGCCAGGTTGGCCAACGCCTGAAAGGCGGCAATGAACTCGGGGCGACAATCCGGGTAGCCGGAGTAGTCCACGGCGTTGACGCCGATAAAGAGGTCCTGCACTCCCAGGACCTCTGCCCAGCCGAGCGCCAGGGCCAGGAGCAGCGTGTTGCGCGCCGGTACATAGGTGATGGGGATCCCCTCGGTTGGGCCCTCCGGCACCGGGATGCTGGGATCCGTGAGGGCGGAGCCGCCGAACTGGGCGATCCCGACGGGCACCACGCGATGCTCCCGCACGCCCAGGGCACGGGCGACGCGTGCGGCGGCGTCGAGCTCGGCGCGGTGGCGCTGGCCGTAATCGACGCTCAGGGCGTAGCAGTCGAAGCCTTGGTCGCGGGCCACGGCAAGGGTGGTGGCGGAGTCGAGCCCGCCCGAGAGCAGGACCACCGCCTTGGGCCGAGGTCTCGCGCTCATGTCGATGCCGTCGATCAACGCCCCTGGGCCTCGCCCCACAGGACCTTGTGGAGTTGGATCTGGAGCCGCACAGGGAGGCGATCGCGCAGGATCCAGTCCGCAAGGTCCCCTGGGGGGCAGCCGGGTGTCATGGGCGAGAAGAGCACCGTGCAGCGCTCATGAAGCCCGTGCTCGAGGACCAGCGAGGCCGACCAGTGGTAGTCCGCCTCGTCGCAGATCACCAGCTTCACCTGGTCGCGGGCGCTCAGGTACTCCAGATTGCGCAGCAGGTTGCGCTGCTGCTCGCCCGAGCCGGGGGTCTTGAGGTCGAGGATCTTGACGACCCTGGGGTCCACGCGGCCGACATCCAGGGCCCCCGAGGTCTCCAGGGAGACGCCATAGCCCGCGTCGCAGAGGGCCGCCAGGAGGTCGAGGCAGCCACCCTGGGCTAGCGGCTCCCCTCCGGTCACGCAGACCTGACGCACCCCATAGTCGGAAATCTGCTCCAGGATCGTGGGGATCCCGTGCCAGGCGCCACCCTTGAAGGCGTAGGCCGTGTCGCAGTAAGTGCAGCGCAGGGGGCAGCCGGTCAGGCGCACGAAGGCGGTGCGCTCGCCCGCGCTCAGGGACTCTCCCTGGATGGAGTGGAAGATCTCGGTGACGCGAACCTTGGATGGCACCATCGGCGGCTCGATTTCGGGAGGCGGCGGTCGCGATCTGGGGCTCCGAGGGCGGGCCGGATTCACCGCCCGGTCCAGCCACTCCCCAAGCCCAGGCAAGTGACGGGCTAGCGCCGCTCCCGGTCCATCTTCTCCAAGCGGCTCTGGGCCAGCCGTGCCTCGGTGCTCTGCGGATACTGGTTCACGAGCTGGCGCAGCACGGCCCTGGCCTGGTCGTAGTCCTCCTGCTCATACTGGATGTAGCCGATCTTGAGCAGGGCCCCCGGCACCCGGGGGCTGGCGGCGTTCAACTGCACCAGGCGGTCGAATTCGGCCAGGGCCGCCGGGTAGTTGCGCTGCACATAGTAGGTCTCGGCCAGCCAGTAACGGGCATTGTCGGCGTACTGGCCCTGGGGGTAACGGCGCAGCAGGTCGTTGAATGCGTCGACCGCCTGGGGGTACTTGCGCTGCTTGAGGAGCTCGAAGGCGTCGCGGTAGGCATCGCGCTCGTTGCCCCCGGTGGTCTCCGGGCTTGGCAGGGAGGGGATCCCCACCGACCCGGGAGAGGCGGGCGCGGGGGCGGTGATCGGCGGCGGGACCCCCTGTCCGGGGGGCGGCTGCAGCGCGGTCCCGGCCGCATCGAGGCCGGCGGGTTCCTGGGGCATTGCCGAAAGGGGGTCGCCGGACTCTCCGGGCTGGGCGCCGCCCATTCGGGCGTCGATGTCCAGGAACTGATCCCGTTGCTGGCGCTGCAGCTTCTGCAGCTCGAACTGCTGGGTCTCCACCAGCCCCCGCAGCTCCTGCATCTCCTGCTGAAGCTGCTGCATACGCAGCATCAGGTCGGAGCCGCTCTGGTTCTCCAGGATACGCTCGAGACGCGACAGCCGGCCCTCGAGCTGGGGATCGGCGGCGATTGTGGGGCCGCTCAGAGCCCCCGTGAGGGCGGCCAGCAGAATGGCCATGGGCCTCGGATCAGTCATCATCATGCTCATGTTCGTTACGATCAGTTTCCGTGGCCTTTCTGTTGACGGTTGCGGTCAGTCTGCGGGAGACGATGCCTCAACTGGGATTATCCTGGCCCTGGGCCC
>JBLMWY010000114.1:0-4160 GCA_050257475.1 Bdellovibrio bacteriovorus | reverse complement strand
CCGAGGTGCTTGAGACCCTTCGACTCGTGCCGGTAGCGCAGCTCGCTCAGGTTCTCCGGCTTGGCCTCGCCTTTGATGAACCGGGAGAGCTCCTCTGCGCTCATGGGTGGCAGGTCGTACTCCCCGCTCTCGCCGTTGATGCCGTTGAAATAGAGCAGGTCGTTGGCGGCGCTCTCAGGTATCGGTTCTGGCATGGGTCGCTCTTTGGGTGATGGGGGAATCTAGGATCTAACAATCAGAGGTGCCAGGCACCTTGCGACCCACGTATCCTCCCAAGCTCCTGTTGTGGGCGCCGGTTAGGCCAAGGCGCGCCCTCGATGGGGCTCTCCACGATCGGGTTGGAGTCTAGCGGATAGGACCCGCCGCGTCGGGTCCTTGGTGGCTCCCCCTGCGACGCCTGATCCACCATGGCCCCCTGTGTTCCCGTCGCTCGCAGCGGCGTCCTGCTTGGGAGTCGGTGTGCAAGGCAACGCAACGGAGCCGGCGGGCGGGGTTGCCGCGGAGCACTGAAGCTTGCGACCCGGTGAATCGGGGTCTAACTTTTCGCCTGAAGGGCCGCTGATCACAGGTTGCTTCTCGACGGATCCTCCACGCCACGCCGGATCAGGAGTTAGCATGGGTCCCTACGGACGACGTTTATCGCTCATTGTCACGTCAGCGGCCTGGTTCTGGTGCGGGGCGCCGCTGGCCCAGGAGCCCAGCCCCGCCGACGGGCCGGCTATCTACCGTGCCCTCTCGAGCCAGGGCGTCCTCGAGGACTATCTGGTCCCAGAGGTGTCGGAGATCCTCGGCACCCTGGTCCAGGCATCCGGTCGCTGGAGTACCTACGGGATCAACGAGCCCTACCGCCCGGGTGCCGTGAATGTCTATCTGATCGACGCGATGCGGCTGCCGGAGCCCAGCCCGCTGGCCGAGTTGGGCATCGCGCTCGATCGAGAGGGCCTGAGTGGCCAGGGCGGTAATGCCAGGGCCGATGAGGCGAGCGGCATCCTGTTCGTGGACACGGGGTTGCTCAAGTCGCTGGTCACAATGGCCATGCTCGACACCCAGTCGGAGCTGGACACCATCGGTGCTGTCGGGCTGGTCCGCGCCCGCGGCATCGACGCCTTTCGCTCACTCTGGGACCCAGCCCTGAACCTCGGCCTGCGGGACTCCGAATACACGGACCAGTGGGTGCTCCTGGCCTCCGGCGCCGCGGCCTTCGCCCTGGCCCATGAGATGGGCCACCTGGCGATTGGCGCCGCCGACATCAACAAGCGGCGGGTCCCGCAGCGCTTCGCCAACGAGGCGGATGGCGCCAACGCCCTGGCCTGCGACGCCCTGGTCCAGGAGTGGCAGAGGAAGCAACGCGAGATCGAGCGGGCGGCGGACGACTTCGCCGTGGACCTCCTGTCGCGCGTGCTCTTCCCCGAGGGAGTGCTCAACGAGCCCAAGCTGCGTTACGAGATTGGAGCCGAATGGTACCTCGTCTATTCCATGGCCCAGCAGATGGCCGAGACCCTGCGCGTGACCCGCAGCGACAACATCCGTCGAATGCTTCAGATCCAGTTCGGCCCCGAGGTCTACGCGGCGCTGAGCAGGGGGGAGGGCGAGCGGTTTCGCAATGCCGTGAGCGTCTTTTTCCCCGAGTCCCATCCCGCGAGCATTCGGCGGGCCGCCGAGAGCCTGTCACGGCTCGCCGAGTCGCCCTATAGCGTGGGCAGCGTCACGGGCTCCAGCACGGCCGAGCAAATGGCCCTCCTGGAGCAGCTCCTCGCTAGCGAATGCCGCGCCATCGAGGAGCGCCGGGGTGCCCCATGAGGACTTGGACTGAGGGAGCTAGGCCCCTGACATCGGGAAGTCCCTGCGCCGTCGTGCTCATCGGGGTCTTGTCCCTGGCCCCGGTGGTCGGGCCGCTGGCAGATCCTTTGGTTGAGCAGGCCTATGGCTCCTATTACCAAGACCTGGCGGGATTCGGGCGCAGCGACCTGGAGCGGGAGCTCGAGGCCACTATCGACGACGCCCTGCTGTCCGGTAGCCATCTTGGCCGCCCCTCCACGGCGCAAAAGCGTCAGGAGATCGCCCAAGCAACCCTGAGTGATGCGCGGGGGCGGCTGTGCGGGCCGGGGCCGGCGGGGACCGAAGTCCGCGAGGCGTGCATCCTGGGGACCCGCCGTGCGGCGGAGGCGGCTACCGTGCGCTTCAATCCGGAGTCCATCGGCATGGTCGCTGCCGTGTGTGCCCGCTTGCTCGAGTTGGAGGCCCCAGCAGGCCGCTGCGGCGCGCCTTGAGGGGCTGGCCAACGGGTCATCCCCCAAGGCCGGATCGGCCCGATCTGGCGTCGGGTAGGCTGCTGGCCTTGTGTTCGAGGTCCGCCTGGGCGTCCTGGCACCGATGCAGGGCGTCCTTCCAAGCCACGCCGGAGAGGCGCCCCAGGTCGTGGCGGAGTCGCTCGTACTCGCAGTAGCGCACCTGCCGCCATTCGATGGGGTCGAGCACCCGCAGCTCCCCGGTGGGCGCCAAGGCGGTTCCGGTCTCGGCCTCCAGACCCAGGCCGAGCGCCCCGATGGGCCAGTCCGACCCCAGCGAGAGGTCCCACGCCCGAGCGGTCCCCGTCTCGTCACGGGTCAGCACGCGGCTCCCCTCCGGATTGAGCCGCCCTGCCACAACCGCGCTGAGGCTACCGAGCTCCTCACTAGGATGCCGCAGGGGTGGCGACAGGGCGGTCCCCGTTTCCCCGTCCCACAGCCGGGCCGTACCGTCGTTGCCCCAGGTGAGGATGCGGGAGGTGTCGGCGCTGAAATCCGCCCCGTTCACGGGCCCCTGATGGCGCAGGCCTGGGGTCAGGGGCTCGCCGGACTGCGCGTCCCAGACCCGGGCACTGCCGTCCTGGCTCCAGGTGAGTATGCGCCTCCCATCGCTGCTGAACCGGGCGCCGGTCACCGGCCTCTGGTGGGCCAGAGGTGGAGTCAGCTCCCGGCCGGTCCGAGTGTCCCAGCGCCGCGCGCGACCGTCCGTATGCCAGGTGACGAGTCGCGAGCCGTCCGGGCTCAGCCGGGCACCGCGAATCGGCCCCGCATCGGCCAGCGGCGCGGATAGGGATATGTGGCCCTCCGGGTCTAGGATCCGGGTCAGACTGCCCCCGTCCTCGACGACGAGCGCTGGGGGGACTGTAACGCTCAACTGCTCGACCTCATCCGCAGTCGCCAGGGATGGGATCGGGCCAAGGTCGGCACCGCTGTCCCAGAGCTTCGCGGTGCCATCGTCGCTCCAAGTCAGGAGCCGGGTGCCGTCCGGGCTCAATTGGACCCCTCGCACGGCGGCGCGATGGGTCAGGGGTGGGGTCAGGGGCAGGCCGGACCCGGCGTCCCAGATCCGTGCGCTGCCGAGGCGCGTGCGGCCAGTGCGCCCGCTGGCGCCGCCCGTCCAGGTGAGGATGCGGGTGCCGTCGTCGCTGCAGCGGGCCCCCTCTACCCGATTGGCATGCCGCAGGGTCAGGTCCCTCGTGCCCCGGTCGCCGGCTCCATCGGCCCAAACGCGCACGTTGCCATCCAGGTCCCAGGTCAGCGCGCGCGGTCGGTCCAGTCCCTCCAATCGGCCGCTCGCCACGCGTGAGGGATGGACCAGCTCCCGCAGGACCTCACGGGTGAGCGGTGAGGCAAGCCGTGCCCTCTCGTCTCCCCACCAGGTGAGCACGGCTGCCCCGTCCCCGCTGAAGTCGGCGCCAGCGATCTGGTCTCGCTCGTCGCCCTTCCCGCCCCCGGTGGGCATGCTCAGCTCGCTCCCGTCCTCGGCGTCCCAGACGCGGGGACCTCCTTCGAGGCTCCAAGACAGGACGAGCGTCCCGTCGGCGCTGAATCGGGCGTCCTGGACGGGGTCGCCGTGCCGCAGGGGGGGTGTCGCGGGCAGATGGGTCACGGCGTCCCAGACCTGGGCACTACCGTCATCGCCCCAGGTCAGGATGCGCCGCTCGTCCGGGCTGAAGAGGACCCCGCGCACCGCTGCGCCGTGGGTCAGGGGTGGGTCGAGGGGCTCGCCGGTGACGCCGTCCCACTCCCGGGCGGTGCCGTCCCCGCTGCGGGTGAGGACGCGGGTCCCGTCGGCATTGAACCGGGCGCCATAGACGGCGTCGGCGTGCTCCAGGGGCCGACCGAGGGGTTCACCGGTCCCGGCGTCCCAGA
>JBLMWY010000113.1:0-3374 GCA_050257475.1 Bdellovibrio bacteriovorus | reverse complement strand
AACCGCCGGCAAGAACAAGGGCATCCTGGATCCCTTCTCCCCCCTACCGGAGGAGCAGCGGGAGTTCATCCAGGGGGTGCTCAACGACCTGCATCGCCAGTTCATCGCGGCCGTCAAGCAGGGGCGAGGGGACCGGCTCAAGGGCGGGGACGAGGTCTTCAGCGGGCTCTTCTGGAGCGGCGAGCAGGCCCTGGAGCTGGGTCTGGTGGATGGCCTCGGCAGCTCCAGCTACGTGGCCCGGGAGCTGATCAAGGCCGAGACCATCGTCGACTACACCAAGAAGCGGGACCTCTTCGAAGGTCTGGCCAAGCGTTTGGGCGCGGGTGTCGCCCAGGGCCTGGTGGACGTCATCGCCTCCCTGAGCTGGGGTGACTGGCGCTGAGCCGATGTCGCATTCGGGGGCTCAGAAGCCTTCGGTGGAGGTGAAGAGCCCCACCCGCAGGTCCTTGGCCGTATAGATGGTGCGTCCGTCCACCTGGACCACCCCGTCGGCGATCCCGAGCACCAGCTTGCGGGTAATCACCCGCTTCATGTCGATGTGGTAGCTGACCTTGCCGGCGGTGGGCAGCACCTGGCCCGTGAACTTGACCTCCCCAACGCCCAGGGCCCGGCCGTGTCCCGGGTTGCCGATCCAGGCCAAATAGAACCCGACAAGCTGCCAGAGCGCATCGAGCCCCAGGCAGCCGGGCATCACCGGGTCGCCAGGAAAGTGGCACTGGAAAAACCAGAGATCCGGGTGGATGTCGAGCTCCGCCAGGATCTCGCCCTTGCCGTTGGCCCCGCCGTAGTTCGCGATCCGTAGGACGCGATCCATCATCAGCATGTTGGGGATGGGGAGCTGGGCGTTACCGGGCCCGAACATCTCGCCGCGGCCGCAGGCGAGGAGTTGATCCCGGTCGAAGGAGGCTTCGTTGTGCATGCTGGATCCTAATCAGAAATCGTCGTCCGCGAAACGCGCGAATGAACGCGAATAAAGACAGATGGTTGGGCGAGCTTCCGCCAAACATTGCGGTTGGCAAGAGTGCTTCACGCGACCCACCGGGCCCGCGCGACTTGTACGCATTCTTCGCGCTGTTCCTCGACCAGGAGCCACAGCTCAGGGTGCGTGACCGCTGCTGGACGACCGTGCTCGCCTGAGATTCGGGCGGCACCGCGACCGCGGGTCAGCTCGCGGGGCGCAGCCGCTCCAACAGGAAGCCAACGATCTCATCGATGGGCACGAGCTGCATCTCCGTGTCCCGCCGGCCCTTGTACTCCACCAGGCCGTCGTCCAGCCCTTTATCGCCCACCACCACCCGGTGGGGGATGCCGATCAGCTCCATGTCGGCGAACATGAAACCGGGTCGGGCGTCCCGATCGTCCAGCAGGACCTCGATCCCGGCCGCTTGCAGGTCCGCGTAGAGCTGGTCCGTGGCCTCCCGCACCCGATAGGACTTGCCGAGCTTCATGGGCAGCAGGGCCACCTCGAAGGGGGCGATGGGGGCTGGCCAGCAGATGCCCCGCTCGTCGTGGTGCTGCTCGATGGCGGCGGCCACCACCCGGGACACCCCGATGCCGTAGCAGCCCATGGCCAGGGTCATGGCGCGCCCGTCCTCGCCGAGGATGGTGGCCTTCATGGCGTCGCTGTATTTGTGGCCGAGCTGGAAGATGTGCCCTACCTCGATGCCCCGGGCAATGGTGAGCCGGCCCTGACCGTCGGGGCTCGGATCCCCCTCCGCGACGTTGCGCAGGTCCGCCACCTCCGGCAGGGACAGGTCCCGTCCCCAGTTGAGTCCGAACCAATGCCTGCCGTCCTGGTTGGCCCCGGCGCTGAAGTCGGCGGTGACCGCGACACTGCGGTCCGCGATGCAGGGGATGGGCAGGTCCTTGGGCCCCAACGACCCGGGCCCGGCGCCGATGGCCGCCCGGATCTCCGCCTCGCTGGCCATGCGCAGAGGTTTGGCCACCTGCGGGAGCTTTTCGGCCTTGATGGCGTTGAGCTCATGATCGCCCCGCACCAGCAGGGCCACCAGGCCCGAGGGTGAGCCGGCCCAGCCGTCCTGGGCCCCCGCCACCACCAGGGTCTTGACCGTGCGCTCGATGGGCTGGGCGAATTGCTCGACCAGATCCGCGATGGTGCGGGCGTTCGGGGTATCCACCAGGCGCAGGGCCTCGCTCGGCGCCAGGGCCTGGTCCCGGTCGGGGACGGCCTCCGCCAGCTCCACGTTGGCCGCGTAGTCGCCCCCGTCGGAGAAGGCGATGGCGTCCTCCCCGGAGGAGGCCAGCACGTGGAACTCGTGGGAGGCCTTGCCGCCGATGCTGCCGGTGTCCGCCTGCACCGGCCTGAAGTCCAGACCACAGCGGCTGAAGATGCGGCAGTAGGTCTGGTGCATCGACCGGTAGGTCTCGGCCAGGGAGGCGTCGTCCGCGTGGAAGGAGTAGGCGTCCTTCATGAGGAACTCCCGGGCCCGCATGACCCCGAAGCGGGGGCGGATCTCGTCCCTGAACTTGGTCTGGATCTGGTAGAAGTTCACGGGGAGCTGCTTGTAGCTCTTGAGCTCGCCGCGGGCCAGCTCGGTGATGATCTCCTCGTGGGTGGGGCCGAAGCAGAAGTCCCGTTGGTGGCGATCCTTGAAGCGCAGGAGCTCGGGGCCGTATTGCTCCCAGCGGCCGGACTCCTGCCACAGCTCCGCCGGCTGCACCGCGGGCATCAGCACCTCCAGGGCCCCGGAGCG
The DNA here is from genome assembly GCA_050257475.1 of Bdellovibrio bacteriovorus. Taxonomy (GTDB): domain Bacteria; phylum Pseudomonadota; class Gammaproteobacteria; order Chromatiales; family Chromatiaceae; genus Thiodictyon. Next base: position 660 of record JBLMWY010000113.1, on the reverse strand, counting down.
GTCCATCTCCTCGCGCACAATACGCTCCACCTTGCGCAGCACCCGCAGCCCCAGGGGCAGCCAGGTGTAGAGGCCGGCGGCGAGCTTGCGGATCATGCCGGCGCGGAGCATCAGCTTGTGGCTGGCGACCTCGGCATCCGCCGGGGTCTCCTTGAGGGTCTGGAGGGGGAACTGCGAGGTGCGCATGGGCGGGCAGAGCTGGCTAAAAGGCCGCTAGTCTATTGCCCACCCCCCTTCCGCACAATCTGGGCCGCACCGGCCTGGGCCCAAGCGGCGGCTCGGCAGACTGCATCAACCCCAGGGTGTGCGCGCATGAATCCAATCGCGAGGGCCCGGGTCCTGTTGTCAGGGTGCCCTTCGGCTGCTATAGAAATCCCAAGGGCCTCGCTGTGGCATCGGGGCCGGCCGATTGGGAAGCAGACGCAAGATCGACCGAATGGGCGGCGCCCTTGCCGTTGGGTAGTCTCCGCGGATGGCACAAGAGCCCGCGATCGGGTGGGGGGACCATGATTCCAGCGAGGATGGCGGCAGACCCTGGGGCGCCCTCGCTCGGGGGATCCGGGGTAGCGGCGGCCCCCTGAGAGGCGGTGGACTTTTCCTTGGTGGGCATGCGCGAGCGGATCCCGTCATCCGACCCGGGGCCCCCGCCGGTTGCCGTGG
>JBLMWY010000112.1:0-3442 GCA_050257475.1 Bdellovibrio bacteriovorus | reverse complement strand
CTGATCGCTGGCGGGCGGCCGGGCAACATTGCAATCAGCGGCTTCGACAAGGGCCCATTCGGCCTGAATCTGAACACGGATCCCCCGACTCGGTACAACTCCGGTCTGGAGATCCCGGCGGGCTCCGGCAACGAATCACTGATGGTTAACCTACCTGCGCCGACACCCTCTGGAGCAATCAACTTCCTCATCGGCAAGGTTGGGTCCTACCTCTTACAGCTCGAGCTATCGGCCATGCAGAAGGAAGGCCGAGGAGAGATCGTCTCCAGCCCCAGGGTCATCACCTCCGATTCTAAGCAGGCAACGATCAAGGTCGGCCAGGAAATACCCTATCAGCAGCAAACCGGAGGGACGACGGGCGGCACGAATGTCCAGTTCAAGGAGGCCGTTCTGCAGCTCGACGTGACGCCCCAGATCACCCCAGACGAGCGCATCATCATGGACCTCAAGGTGAATAAGGACGCGCCCGATTTCACACGAACGGTCCTCGGCCAGCCACCTATCGACACGCGGTCGGTAGAGACAACCGTGCTGGTGGACAATGGCGAGACGGTGGTCCTCGGCGGCGTCTATGAGCGCGAAAAGACCTTTGCCAAGGAGCAGGTGCCTTGGTTGGGGGATATTCCGGTTCTGGGCCGCCTCTTCAAGCTGGAGCAACGCCAGGATAGGAACCAGGAGCTCCTGATCTTCGTCACCCCCAAGATCCTCAAGGGCGACATCGCCAGCAACTAGGGTTCGGTTCGGCTACCGCCAATCACATCCCCGCCGGGTGGCCCAGCGCGGCCACCCGGCGGTCTGTCCCCACGCGCGAATCTTGCCCAGCCGCCGGAAATCTGGCATACCATGCGGCCATGATCCGTGCGCAGAACATTTTCCTCATCGGCCCCATGGGGGCCGGCAAGAGCACCGTCGGTCGCCAACTGGCCGAGGCCCTGTCGTACACCTTCAAGGACAGCGACCAGGAGATCCAGCGGCGCACCGGGGTGGACATCCCCACCATCTTCGAGTTCGAGGGGGAGGAGGGCTTCCGAAACCGGGAGCGCCAGGTGATCCAGGACCTGGTGGCCGAGGAGCGCATCGTGCTCGCCACCGGTGGCGGGGCCGTGCTCAACGCGGAGAACCGCCAGAACCTCACCTCCCGAGGGGTGGTGATCTATCTCCACTGCAGCCCCGAGCAGCAGTACGCCCGGACCTCGCGGGATCGCAGCCGTCCCCTGATCCAGACCGAGGACCCGCTGGCGCGACTCCGGGAGCTCATGGAGGAGCGCGACCCGCTCTACCGCCAGGTGGCGGATCTGGTGGTGTCCACTGAAAAGCGAGGCACCGCCTCGGTGGTCAAGGAGATTCGTCGGCGGCTCGATTCCGAGTCGGCCTGAACGGCCCCTGAGCCAGGTAACGAGCTTCCCTCTGAGCCTTCCGCCCTGAGCTTCCAGTTCCCCGAGGCACCCCGGCGATGACCCAAACGCTGACCGTGGCGCTCGGCGAGCGCAGCTATCCCATCTACATCGGCAGCGGCCTCTTGGCCGACCCCGCCCTGTATCGACCCCATGTGCGGGGCCGCCAGGTCATGATCGTCACCAACGAGACGGTGGCTCCCCTCTATCTGGCGGCGGCCCAGGCCGGACTCGCGGGGTTTAGCCTGGGCACGGTGATTCTGCCGGACGGGGAGGTCTACAAGACGCAGGAGGTCTTGAGCCGGATCTACGACGCCCTTCTGGAGGGGCGCTTCAGCCGCGACTGCACCCTGGTCGCCCTCGGCGGGGGGGTGATCGGCGACATGGCCGGGTTTGCCGCCGCCTGCTATCAGCGGGGCGTGGACTTCATCCAGGTGCCCACCACCTTGCTCGCCCAGGTGGACTCCTCGGTGGGTGGAAAGACGGGCATCAACCACCCCCTTGGAAAGAACATGATCGGGGCCTTCCACCAGCCGCGGGCCGTGATCGCAGACACCGGGACCCTGAGCACCCTGCCGGACCGAGAGCTGTCCGCGGGCCTGGCCGAGGTCATCAAATACGGTCTGATCCGCGATCCCGCGTTCTTCGACTGGATCGAGGCGCACTTGCCCGACCTGCGCGCCCGGGAGCCCGTCGCCCTGGCGGAGGCGATCCGCCGCTCCTGCGAGTGCAAGGCGGCCGTGGTGGCGGCGGACGAGCGGGAGTCGGGTCAAAGGGCCCTGCTCAATCTCGGACACACCTTCGGCCATGCCATCGAGACCGGGGCCGGTTACGGCACCTGGCTCCACGGCGAGGCCGTGGGGGCTGGGATGTGCATGGCGGCGGACCTCTCAGTCCGCCTGGGGTGGCTCGACCGGGACAGCCTGACCCGCATCCGGCGCGTGATCGCTGCGGCGGGCCTTCCGGTCGACCCGCCGCCAGACCTCTCCGCGGATCGCTTCCTCGATCTCATGGCCGTGGACAAGAAGGTGCTCGAGGGCCGCTTGCGGCTCGTGCTCCTGCGGGGAATCGGCGCGACCTTGGTTACGGATGACTTCGACCCGGCCCTGCTGCGTGCCACCCTGGAGGAGACGCGTCAGACGGCCACTTGAGGACCCCCGAGCCGCGGCGGGGCGATGGCCCAGGGGCGCCCCAAGACGGTGCGCGGCGCCCCAAGCTGGATCATCGACGCCGGGATCACGACCTCGGGAACCGCGCCCTGCCGGCGCGAGCCCGTGGCATGGGCCGTGCTTCGAGGCTATGATTGTGGGTTCCGTGTGTTGGTCAGAGCTGGCCCCGGGGGTCCGGGCCCCTTATCGGCCTTCGGTGCCATTGCCGTAGGGGCTGCGGGCACCAGCACCCATCTAGGTGCCGCGAAAGCCGCCAACGCGGGTGCAGCGGGGTTTCGCGCCAGAGGCGAGGGCCAATAGCCTACACAAAATCCTGGAACGCCCCAGGGTGATGGCCCGACCCGCCCGAGTCACACTGTCGAACAACCCAGGCTCGGCCAGGGGGCCGAGCCTCAGACGAGGTCAGCGATGAGCCTTGGTGCCCTCCCGCCCCCACAGGGCCTGTACGACCCGGCCAACGAGCACGACGCCTGCGGCGTCGGGTTCGTCTGCCACATCAAGAACCACAAGAGCCACGCCATCGTCCGGCAGGGCCTGGAGCTCCTGGAGCGCCTGACCCACCGCGGCGCCGTGGGCGCCGACCCCAAAGCCGGCGACGGGGCCGGCATCCTGATCCAGATCCCGGACGCCTTCTTCCGCGCCGTGGTGGACTTCGAGCTGCCCCCCGCCGGGTCCTACGGGGTGGGCATGGTCTTCATGCCGAAGGACGAGGCCGCCCGCCGGGAAACCCAGGCCACCGTCGAGCGCCGCCTGGTGGAGGGCGGCCAGCAGGTACTGGGCTGGCGGGATGTTCCGGTGGACAACCGGGTCCTCGGCCAGAGCGTGATCCCCACGGAGCCCGTGGTGCGTCAGGTCTTCATCGCCTGCGGCGCGAACTGC
>JBLMWY010000111.1:0-8737 GCA_050257475.1 Bdellovibrio bacteriovorus | reverse complement strand
GGTTGCGCATGGCGGGGACGTTGCCGTTCACCGCGCAGTCTCCGAGGCTGATCAGGAGCTTGCAGTGCTTGCGAAATGCCTGGGCCTTGTGCAGGTCCTCATCCGAGCTGACGGAGCCCTCAAGGATCCCCACGTCCACCTGATCCGGCAGCACCTTGGTGTCCACCAGGGGGCTGTAGACGATGTCCACCCGCTGTGCGAGGTCCACTAGGCGCTCGTCCATGTCGAGGAAGGACATATGGCAGCCCGAGCAGCCGTCGAGCCAGGCGGTGGCGACCGTGATCTTTCGCTCCGACGTTGCGTGCTCGCTCATTGGGAGAGCCTCCGGCGGGCCAGGATGGGCAGGAATCGCTGGTCTTTGACCATCTCGCCGGCGGAAGTGCCCTGCTTCACCAGGGCCCCGGTAGGGCAGACCTGGACGCACTTGCCGCAGCCGGTGCAGGTCTCGCTCTCGCCCCAGGGGCGCGCCAGGTCCGTGATGACGCGGCAGTCGCTGCCGCGACCCATGACGTCCCAGGTGTGGGCCCCCTCGATCTCGTCACACACCCGCACGCAGCGGGTGCAGAGCACGCAGCGGTTGTGGTCCACCCGGAACATCTCGTGGGAGCTGTCCACCTCGTAGCGGGCCTGGCGGTAGGGGACCCGCACGTGGTCCACGCCGCAGCGCTGGGCGAGCGTCTGGAGCTCGCAGTGGCCGTTGGAGACGCACACCGAGCACACGTGATTGCGCTCGGCGAAGAGCAATTCCACGATGGTGCGCCGGTAGCGTTGGAGCCGCTCGCTGTTAGTGGTGACCTGCATGCCCTCCGCCACACGGGTTGAGCACGCGGCGAAGAGCCGGCCCTGGCCCGCGAGCTCCACCATGCAGAGTCGGCAGGCCCCCCAGATACTTAGGCCCTCCAGATAGCAGAGGCTGGGGATGGGGATCCGATTCTCCCGGCAGACCTCGATGATGGTCTCGTCCTCCCGGGCGGTCAGGTCTTGCCCGTCGATCTGGAGGGTGACGACGCGCACGCTGGCTGGGGGGGCGGGTAGGGGCATGGGGGCTCCTAAGCGTTTGCTGATGGCACTCTGTTGGGCGCACCCGGAGTGTGTCCGCTGCTAAAGCCAGGGATTCTGACCGGGTCGGTCGCTGGCGTCCCGTGCATCATGTGGTCCCGGAGAGCCTCCGCTCGTACTCGTCCCGGAAAAAGCGCAGGGTGGAGAGCACGGGGTTGGGGGCCGTCTGTCCCAGGCCGCACAGGCTGGTGGCCTGGACTACCTCGCACAGCTCCTCCAACAGGGCCAGATCCTTGGCGGTGCCCTGGGACTTGGCGATGCGGTCGAGCAGCCCGTGCATCTGCTGGGTACCGGTGCGGCAGGGGATGCACTTGCCGCAAGACTCGGTCATGCAGAACTCCATGAAGTAGCGGGCCACGTCCACCATGTCGGCGGTCTCGTCCATGACGATCATGCCGCCGGAGCCCATGATGGTGCCCAGGGTCTTCAAGCTGTCGTAGTCCACTGGCATGTCCAGGTGCTCCGCCGGGATGCATCCGCCCGAGGGTCCGCCGGTCTGCACCGCCTTGAAGGCCTTGCCGCCCGGGATGCCGCCGCCGATCACCTCGATGATGTCGCGCAGGCTAGTGCCCATAGGCACCTCGATGAGCCCCGTGTTCTGGATGGTCCCCGCCAGGGCGAAGACCTTGGTCCCCTTCGATTTATCGGTCCCGATGGAGGCGAACCAATCACCTCCGTTGCGGATGATGGGGGTGATGTTGGCGAAGGTCTCCACGTTGTTGATCAGGGTCGGATAGCCCCAGAGCCCCGACTCGGCGGGGTAGGGGGGGCGGGGCCTCGGCTGGCCCCGCAGGCCCTCGATGGAGGCCATCAGCGCCGTCTCTTCCCCGCACACGAAGGCCCCGGCGCCGAGGCGCACCTCCACCTCGAAGCTGAACTGGGTCTCCCCGACGTTGCTGCCCAGAAACCCCGAGCGCTTGGCCTTGCGGATGGCGGTCTGGACACGTTCCACCGCGAGCGGGTACTCGGCCCGGACATAGACATAGCCCTTGTTGGCGCCCACGGCGTAGGCGGCGATCGCCATGCCCTCAAGCACCCGATGGGGGTCAGACTCCAGGATGGCGCGGTCCATGAACGCGCCAGGGTCCCCCTCGTCGGCGTTGCAGATCACGTACTTCTGCTCCGCGGGCATCTTGGCGACCGTGGACCACTTGAGCCCGGTGGGATAGCCGCCGCCGCCGCGTCCCCGCAGGCCGCTCGCGGTGATCTCCCGCAGCACGTCCGCCGGGGTCATCTCGCTCAAGGCCTGGATCAGCGCCGAGTAGCCACCGACGGCCACATAGCCCTTGAAGCTGTCCGGGTCGATGATCCCGGAGTTCTCCAGCACGATCCGCTGCTGGCGCGCGAAGAAGGGCTGGTCCGTGGGGCAGCGCAGGCGCTCCACGGGCGCGCCGCCGACGCTCCCTATGATCTCGGCGGCGTCCGATGGGGCCACATCCCGGTAAAGCACTGAGCCTGCGATGTCGCCGCCCTGGTCCGCGACCGCCACCAGGGGGCCGGCGGAGCACAGCCCCATGCACCCAACCCCTTTGACCCGGCAGTTTCCTCCATGGTCGCCGCACTCCTTCGTCAAGGCGTCGAAGACCGGCAGCGCACCCGACGACTGGCAGCTCGCGGCCAGGCAGACGCGGACCTCACGCGCGAAGCCGGATTCTCCGGCGCGGAATTCCTCGGCCTTCTCGGTCAGATCGTCCAGGTTCATGTCAGCCCAGCTCCTCCAGCTTGGTGACCAGATCCTCGCCGGTCTGCTTACCGATCACGTCACCGTCGAGCACCACCGCAGGCGCCAGGCCGCAGGCCCCGACGCAGCGGGCGGTCAAGAGAGAGAGGCGGTCGTCTTGCGTCGTTTCCCCGGGGTTGATGCCGAAGTGTCCCTCGATGGCCTCCACCAGGCCGCCGGCCCCTTTGATGTAGCAGGCGGTTCCGGTGCACACCACGCAGGCATGGCGGCCCTTGGGCTTGAGCATGAACAGGTGGTAGAAGGTCGCGACCCCGAAGACCTTCGATAGGGGGACGTCCAGGGAGGCAGCGACGAAACGCAGGGACGTCTCGTCAAGGAAGCCGAAGGCGTCCTGGACGCTATGGAGGGTCTCGATCAGGGCGTGCCCGGCGTAGCCGCTGCGCCGCATGGTCGCGTTGACGAGCTTCCACCGCTTATCGTCGCCGGGCAGCGGCGGGCGCGATCGTTGCAAAGGCATGTCCCCTCCCGAAGGCGCAACGTCGTTCAATCAAAGGGGTGCGGTTTGCCCCGAGCCGTCCGGTGGGCGGATGCTGTGGCCCAGGTCGGGTTAGAGACTAACCTGCCCGCCGCCCTTAATCCAGCCGTTGATAGCCAGATCCCGGCCCTCGGCCTTCGCAACTCGCTACTCGGAATAAAGAAACCCCGAAGTCCGGGGGGAGGAGCTTCGGGGTAATCGCTTCCCGGCTTGGGGCTGCCGGGATAGGGAGCCGCTTGGGGGGAAGCGGCTCCGAGCACTGCGTTGCTCGACTGTTAAGAGCATAGCAGCTCGCAAAAGTTCCTCACGGGTTGGGGCTGGCTGCTTGGCCCTCAGTGGGCCTGATCCCAGTTCTCTCCCACGCCGATGTCGACCACCAGGGGGACCGCGAGGGCCGCCGCCGACTCCATCTCGGCGCGGATGCGCCCGCCCGCCTCCTCCAGGGCGTCCTCCGCCACCTCAAACACCAGCTCGTCGTGGACCTGCATGATCATGCGCACGGGCGGCCCCTCGGTCTCGATCCAGCGGTCCACCGCGATCATGGCCCGCTTGATGATGTCCGCGGCGCTGCCCTGCATGGGGGCATTGATGGCCGTGCGCTCCGCGGCGGCGCGTCGGCCCTGGTTACTGTGGTCGATGTCGGTGAGATAGAGGCGGCGACCAAACAGGGTCTCCACATACTTGTCCTGCCGGGCCTGGGCGCGGATGCGGTCCATGAAGGCGCGCACCCCCGTGTAGCGTTGGAAATAGAGGTCCACGTACTCCTGGGCGACGGCCCTGTCCACCCCGAGCTGGCGGGCCAGGCCAAAGGCAGACATGCCATAAATGAGGCCGAAGTTGATGGCCTTGGCGGAGCGTCGCTGCTCGCCCGTGACCTGCTCTGGGGGGATGCCCAGGACCTCGGCCGCGGTGGCCCGGTGGACGTCCTGGCCGCTCTCGAAGGCCGCGAGCAGCCGCTCGTCCCCGGAGAGGTGGGCCATGATGCGCAGCTCGATCTGGGAGTAGTCCGCCGCCAGGATGCGCTGCCCCGGCTCGGCGATGAAGGCGCGGCGGATGCGCCGGCCTTCCTCGGTGCGCACCGGGATATTCTGCAGGTTGGGGTCGGAGGAGGAGAGGCGGCCGGTGGCGGCCACCGCCTGGTGGTAGGAGGTGTGGACCCGGCCGGTGTCCGGGTTGATCATCTGGCGGAGCTTCTCGGTATAGGTGGAGCGTAGCTTGGAGAGCCCCCGGTGCTCCAGGATCAGGCGGGGCAGGGCGTGTCCCTCCTCCGCGAGCTGCTCCAGGACCGATTCGGAGGTGGAAGGGGCGCCCCCGGGGGTCTTGGCCACCACCGGGAGCTTGAGCTCTTGGAAGAAGATCTCGCCGATCTGCTTGGGGGAGCCCAGGTTGAAGCGGTGGCCGGCGGTGGCGTAGGCCTGCTCCTCCAGGGCGTGGATGCGCCCCGCCAGCTCGTGGCTCTGCTCCTTGAGCAGGTCGGGGTCGATCCGCACCCCGGCCCGCTCCATGCGCGAGAGGACGGGGACCAGGGGGACCTCGATCTCCGAATAGAGCCGGGCCAGGGTGCCGGTCTCCTCGAGCCTGGGCCACAGGGTGCGGTGCAGGCGAAGGGTCACGTCCGCGTCCTCCGCCGCGTAGTGGCCCGCCGGCTCCACCGGAATTTGGTCGAAGCGTAGCTGCTTGGCCCCTTTGCCGGCCACGTCCTCGAAGTGGACCGTGTCGTAGTCCAGATACTTCTTGGCGAGCGAATCCATGTCGTGGCGGGTGGCGGTGCTGTCCAGCACATAGCTCTGGAGCATGGTGTCGTGGGCGATGCCGTGCAGTGACACCCCGTGGCGTGCCAGCACGCTCATGTCGTATTTGAGGTTCTGGCCGACCTTGGGCCGCTGCGGGTCCTCCAGCAGGGGCCGCAGCCGCTCCAGCACCTGGTCCCTCCCGAGCTGCTCCGGGGCCCCCGGGTAGTCGTGGGCCAGGGGCACGTAGGCGGCCTCCCCGGGCTGCACCGAGAAGGAGCAGCCCACCAGCTCGGCGCGCATGTAGTCGAGGTCGGTGGTCTCGGTGTCGAAGGCGAAGAGCTCGGCGGACTCCAGACGTTCCAGCCAGGCCTCGAGGGCCGACTTCGTGAGGATCAGGTCGTAGCGGGCCTCCGCTTGGGGCTTGGTGCTTTCTGCGTCGCCCTCGGCCCCCTCACTGCCGTCGAGTCCGTTCAGGGTTGCGAGGAGCCGCTTGGACTCGATCCGCTGATACCAGCCCCTCAGGGTCTCGACGTCGGGGGCTGAGGGCCTCAGGTCCGTCGGCCCGAAGTCCAGCTCGAGGTCGCGGCGGATGGTCGTGAGCTCTCGGGACAGGGGGAGCTGATCCAGAACGGACCGGAGGTTCTCGCCCACCTTGCCGCCGATCTGGTCCGCCTGGGCCATGACCCCGTCCAGGTTACCGAAGTCGCTGATCCATTTGGCCGCGGTCTTGGGTCCGCACTTGGGGACCCCGGGGATGTTATCGACGCTATCCCCCATGAGGCTCAGATAGTCCACGATCCGCTCGGGGGGCACGCCGAACTTCGCGATCACCCCGGCCCGGTCCAGCACCGTATCGGTCATGGTGTTGACGAGGGTCACGTGGTCCCCCACGAGCTGGGTCATGTCCTTGTCCCCGGTGGAGACCAGGGTGTCGAGCCCCTGCTCGGCCGCCCGCGTGGCCAGGGTCCCGATGACGTCGTCCGCCTCCACGTCCGGGATCACCAGGAGCGGCAGCCCCATGGCGCGCACGATCTCCTGGAGGGGCGCGATTTGCTCCCGCAGGTCATCGGGCATGGGGGGGCGGTTGGCCTTGTACTCGGGATAGAGGTCGTCCCGGAAGGTCTTGCCCGGGGCATCGAAGACCACCGCCATGTAGTCCGGCCGATGCTGCTCGATCAGCTTGCGCAGCATGGCGAGCACCCCGACCAATGCCCCGGTGGCCTCGCCCTTGGAGTTGCTGAGCTTGGGGAGGGCATGGTAGGCCCGGAACAGATAGCCGGAGCCGTCGACCAGGATCAGGGGGTACTTGGCGGCCATGGGATGTCCTCCGCTCGGATAGCAGGCCGCAACCCTAGCACGGGCGCGCGTAACGCCCCAGCCGATTCGCCAGGGGTCCGGTGTTGTGTCTGTCTCTGGGCTCTGGCCGGGAGGACTCGGGGCCCGGCGGGCGCGAGCCGGCCGGCCGCCCAGGAGTGCGCCGCAGGGCGGCAATTCTGATCCTTCGGTCGTCCCATCTGCCGCCGCTCGATTAAAGCAAGAACCAGGCGACAAACCCCCACTGGCCTGACACCTACCATCAGCGATGGTGCCCGACCTTAGGCGGGAAGCTGACTCGATGCGTTGGTTTTCGATTGCGACTTCGACGCTGGCCCTTGCGCTGGCCCTGTGCGCCGGCACTCGAGACACCCAGGCGGGTGGTGCAGGGGGCATCGGCGTGCCCTCGGGTCTGGTCAGTGCCGCCGAGGGTCAGTCCCAGGAGGCGGCGTTGGTGATCGCGGACGCGACCTTCGATCCCAAGACCCGCCGCCTGACCGTCTACGGGGCGAACTTCGGCACCCGCAGGTTGCCGACCGTTCGGTTGGGATCAGAGTACCTGGTGCTGCGGTCGGCGACTGACGATCAGCTCGTGACCGACCCGGTTCCCCTCGAGGTGGGACCCGGCGAGCACACCTTGATCGTAATGGCGGGCAATGACCGCAGCCGTTTCGACGTCGCCAGTATCCTGGTCGCCGATCCAGGGACCGCGGGCAACGGACCCCTGGAGGCGGCCGACCGGAACCGCATCGTGGTGCTGGATCGCGGGGGCGATGTGGGCTGGGACACCTCCATTGCCCTGAATGCCCAGGGGCTGCCCCTCGTCTCCTATCTGGACTATACGAACAGGGACCTTAAGCTCGCCCGTTGTGCCGACGCCCATTGTCGAATGAGCAGCCTGGTGGCCGTCGACACGGAGGGTGACGTGGGCTGGTCGAGCTCGCTCGCGCTGGGCGCCGATGGTCTTGCGGTCATGAGCTACTACGATGGCGGCAACCGTGCCCTGAAGTTTGCGCGTTGCTCCGACCCCCGCTGCGAGACCTTCGAGGTGCGGGTCCTGGATGGCGCTGGCGAGGTGGGACAGCACAGCAGCCTCGCCATTGGTCGTGATGGGTTGCCGGTGATCAGCTATTACGACAAGGATCGGGGTGACCTCAAGGTGGCCCACTGCAGGGACCCTGGCTGTTCCGACGTGAGCATTGCCACGGTCGACCGCGCGGGTGACGTGGGCTGGTATACCGCGGTCGCGATCGGCTCGGACGGCAACCCGATCATCAGCTACTTCGATACCTCGCGCCGGGACCTTAAGGTCGCGCACTGTGAGAATATCGCCTGTACCATGGCACGGGTCAGCGTGGTCGACACCGGCGGGGTCGGACTTGGTACCGACATCCTGGTTCCCGAGAATGGTCTACCGCTGGTCGTCTATTGGGACTTCTTCAACGACGATCTGAAGATGGCGCGTTGTCTGAACCCGGAGTGCTCGCGGGCGGACCTCAAGGTGATCGACCCGGAGGGGTCGGTCGGCTCTAATGCGGCCATGGCGCTGGGGGCTGACGGCAATCCCGTCATCAGCTATCACGACCACAGCAACGCCAATCTGCGGGTGGCCCATTGCGGTGATCCCGGGTGCGACCGAGTCCGGATCCAGACCCCGGACAGCGCTGGGTCGGTGGGATGGCACACGGATGTCGGGGTTGGGGCCGACGGGATGCCGATCGTCAGCTATTACGAGGAGACCAATGGCGATCTCAAGTTTCTGCGCTGTGGCGACCGAGTCTGTGGAGGCGCTCCCGAATAGCCCCTGCGATCTTGTAGCCAGTCGCCAAGGCTCACTCGCCCGCTTCCGCGACCCGGGTAGTCGGAACGACTCGATACCCGGCGGGCAACATCGTTCATTTGGCGAGGGGCTCCGGTGAAGCCTGACAAATGCCTGCCCTTCTACCACCCCACGCGGGTGGTCTTCGTCGACGACGACCTCGCCTTCCTCAACCTGCTGCCATTGCGGCTCGGTGGCTTGGTGCCCTACCTGCGCTTCGATTCGCCCCGAGAGCTGTTGTCGGAGTTCGCTGCCGGGCGCCTGCGCGGGAGGCTCGACCTCAATTGCTGGGATGTCTACCCGGGTGAGGCCGGGCAAGACCTGGCGGAGCAGTTGGTCGGCTTCGATAAATCAATAATTGCCATGCGGGTATTCAATCGCGCCCGGTTTGGCTTGGTAAGCGTGCTAGTGGCCGATTACCAGATGCCCGAGATGACGGGCCTCGATCTCTTTCGCGCATTGACCCATCTGCCGTGCAAGCGCGTCCTCCTCACCGGGCAAGCAGACGAGGCGGTGGCGGTACAGGCCTTCAACGAAGGGCTCATCGACCTCTATCTGCCAAAGCTCCATCCACGCCTAGACCTGGAGCTAAATCG
>JBLMWY010000110.1:0-4441 GCA_050257475.1 Bdellovibrio bacteriovorus | reverse complement strand
TTTTGCTCGGAGGGGGAGCCGGTGGCGTGGCCGGCAAGGCGCTGGCCGGACGGTCTCGGTCGAGCATCCCGGAGCCCGGGGCCGGCCCTGGTGTACAATCCTCCGGCGGTTTTGGCCCAGACATCGGACCCGACCCCGCGGCAGGGGAGCCGGCCTGCGCGGGGCGGGCGGAGTGGAGCGTGGAGAGAGCGTCCCGTAGCGAGCCCCATCTATCCCTGAGTGACGACCTCGACGTCGATTCGCCGTCGGGCGCCTCAGCCGCCGGGTCCGAGCCGCCGCCCCACTCGGATTCGGCTCGCGAGCCTCCGGGGCAGGGCTCAGCCCCGCGTCGTGAGCGGCGCCCTCAATCTGCCTGGGGCTGGTTCCTCCAGCTCCTTTCCGGACTCTTCCTGCCGATCCAGCTTCTGACCGTGGGTCTGCTGGGGGCGGCGATCTTCGTGGACGCCACCCTGCCGGAGCTTCCCGATGTCAGCCAGGGCCTGCGCCACGTCCAGCTACAGGAGCCGCTGCGGGTCTACAGCGCGGATGGCGCCCTGATCGCCGAGTTCGGGGTGGAGCGGCGCTCGCCCGTGTCCTACGATCAGCTTCCCCCCTTGCTCGTCAAGGCCTTTCTCGCGACCGAGGACAGCCGCTTCTTCGAGCACGGCGGCATCGACGCGGTGGGCATGGGACGGGCCCTGCTGAGCTACGCCTCCACCGGGATCAAATCCCAGGGGGGCAGCACCATCACCATGCAGTTGACCCGCAACTTCTTCCTGTCCCCGGAGAAGACCTTCAAGCGCAAGCTCGCCGAGGTGCTGCTGGCGCTGCACGTGGAGAAGACCCTAACCAAGGAGCAGATCCTGGAGCTGTATCTCAACCAGATCTTCTTCGGTCACCGCTCCTACGGGGTCGCCGCCGCGGCGGCCAATTACTACGGCAAGGACTTGTCCCAGCTCACGGTCGCCGAGATGGCCATGCTGGCGGGCCTGCCCAAGGCGCCATCCTCCAACAACCCCATCTCCAACCCGGAGCGGGCCCTAGAGCGGCGCAACTACATCCTCGGGCGCATGCGCGAGCTGGGCCACATCGGTCAGGGCGTGTATGAGGTCGCGGTTGCCGCGCCCGACAAGGCCCGGCTGCACAGTCTGGAGCCCGAGCTGGAGGCCTCCTATATCGCCGAGATGGCGCGTCAGGAGATCATCGAGCATTACGGCGAGGAGGCGGCGGCCCAGGGGCTCAGGGTGACCACCACCATCGAGTCCTGGCTGCAGAACGCCGCTCAGGAGTCGGTGCGCAAGGCCCTGCGTCAGTACGAGCGGCGCCACGGCTATCGGGGTCCGGAGGCCCAGGTGGACCTCAAAGGGGCGAGCGAGGGGGACATGGACGCCTATCTCGAGGGGGTGGCCCGGATCACCGGCCTGGAGCCCGGTCTGGTGATCAAGTCCAGCACCCAGGAGGCGGAGGTGTACCTGGGGGGTGGGCGTACCGTCACCCTCAGGCTGCCCCAGGTGAGCTGGGCGCGGGAGTTCCGCAACGCCAACTGGAAGGGCCCCGAACCCCGGCGAGTGTCGGATGTGGTGGCGGTGGGCGACCTGATCCGTGTGCGTCAGGACGACAAGGGCACCTGGGAGCTCTCCTCCATCCCGGCGGTGACGGGTGCCCTGGTGGCCCTCTCCCCCCGGGACGGGGCGGTGCGGGCCATGGTGAGCGGCTACTCCTTCAACGAGAGCAAGTTCAACCGGGCGGTGGACATGCGCCGCCAGCCGGGCTCCAGCTTCAAGCCCTTTATCTACGCGGCGGCGCTGCACGAGGGTTGGACCCCGGCCAGCCTGCTCAAGGACCAGGCCATCAAGCTCAGCTTGGGTGGCGGCAAGACCTGGATTCCCAAGAACTCGGACCGCAAGGAGATGGGCCCTATCCGCATGCGCAAGGCCCTGGCCCTGTCCCGCAACCTGGCCTCCATCAACCTGCTGAACAGCGTGGGTCTGGAGGATGCCCAGGCCTATATCCGGCGCTTTGGGTTCGAGCAGGACGCCTTGCCCCTCGGGCTCTCCATGGCGTTGGGCACCGGCGAGACCTCCCCCATGAAGATGGCGGAGGCCTATGCGGTGTTCGCCAACGGCGGCTACCACGTGCTGCCCCACTTCATCTCGCGCATCGACGGCGCTGACGGCCAGCCGATCTTCGTCGCCAGCCCACCCCGTGCCTGCGCCACCTGCTGGTACCGCTACGGGGAGGGCGAACCGGTCCGCACCGCCGGGACCGAGGAGGAGGACCTGGCCGAGCAGGTGATCGACCCGCGCATCGCCTACCAGATCACCTCCATGCTCCGCGATGTCATCGAGCGGGGCACCGGTACCCGTGCCAAGCGCCTGGGACGCAGCGACATCGTGGGCAAGACCGGTACTACCAATGACGTGCGCGACTCCTGGTTTTGTGGCTACCAGGCGGAGCTGGTGGCGGTCGCTTGGATGGGCTTCGACGCCTTCCACAAGCTGGGACGCGGCGAGGAAGGTGGTCGCGCGGCGCTGAGCCTGTGGACCAGCTTCATGGAGCAGGCGCTCAAGGACCAACCGGAGGCTCGGCTCGAGATGCCTCCCGGCATGGTGCGGGTGCGTATCGACGGCAACCGGGGGACCATCACCAAGGCCAAGGACTCCATGACCGAGGAGGTGATGGAGGAGTACCAGCTCATGCTCCTGGGGCCCGAGCAGCCGGTCGCCGATGCCCGGCCCCGGGGCCCCGCCAAGCCCAAGCCCGTGCGCTCGGCCCCCAAGGTGGTCGACGACCTGTTTTGACCGAGGGCGTCCCCGATCAGCAGGAGAGGGGGGCCAGCCGCGGATCCGGTTGCAGTTTCAGCAGGTCGCCGCGCAGCCCGGTGAGCCGCTGCTCCAGGTGTGCCCGCTGCTCCGGCGTCAGGGTCTCCCCCAGGCGGCTGACGAGCTCCACCAGCCGCTCCTCCAGTCGATCCCCCGCCTGTCTCAGGTCGGGCGGCAAATCCCGATAGTCCACCAGCCAGGCGGTCAGGAAATCCTGGAGGGTTGTCGCGCCGGCGCCCGATCGCAGCAGGTTGATCAGCTCGGCGCGTTTGCGGGTGCGATAGGCGATGACCGAATCGCGGGTATCGGGCATGCGCGCGGTCAGATCGGCGACCAGGGCCGCTTGCCCCGCGGTCAGGGGTCCCGTCCATTCCTCGATGGCCTTCTGATAGCGGCGGGCCCGTTGACGCAGCTCCCGCTCGTTGGCCCCTGCCGGGGAGCGATCCTCCGCCAGGTCCCGAGCGAAGCGTGCCTCGAGGGCCTGGACCTGGGTTGGCCCCAGATCGCTCAGGAGGGGGACGGCCAGCTCGACGGCGAGCCCGGCGTGGCGCTGGTACAGTTCGCGAAAGGTGGCCACCAGGCAGGCCGTGTCCGCGCTCGGGAACCCAGCCCGGCTGGCCTCCAGGGCGCGGTCGAAGAAGGCCGCGAGGTGGGGCAGCTCCTCGCGTCGGTGGAGGTTCAGCACCCGCTGGAGCTCCGGCTCCCAGCGCTCCCGTTGGCCGGGATCGAGGCCCAGATAGGTGTCCGCGTAGCTCGCGAGCAGCAGGTCCGCCGATCCATAGGCAAGGCGGATGCGACTGCATCCGGACAGCGTCAGGAGGGCGGCGAGCGCCAGGATCGCACCCAGCGCCAGCGGGTTGAATCGGCGTATCCACATTGAGGGCCAGGCTGCTCCCAAGGGTTGATCGAACGGCAAGACGCCAAATGTTAGCGCCGGTGGGCCGTCTCGGCCGCGTACCAGCCGCCGAGCAGGCGTCGGGAGCTTGAGACAGTGACGGGGCCTTTGGGTTTACTCGGGCGTTTCCCCCGCGACGGCCAGGTCGCGTGGATCGGCGTGCGTCCCGCCCGCCGGGCGCCAACCCGGCCCTGTGGCTCGGTGATTGCCGTTACCGGGGCCGGGCTCGCCGGCGACCACTACGCGGGCGACAGTGGCGCCCGCGGCATCACCCTGATCCAGGCTGAGCACCTGCCTGTGATCGCCGCCCTGGCGGGACTCCCTAGCCTGGATCCGGCCTGGCTGCGGCGTAACCTGGTGATCTCTGGGATCAACCTTATTGCCCTCAAGGGAATCCGCTTCCGGGTCGGGGAGGCCCTGCTGGAGGGTACGGGTCCCTGTCACCCCTGCTCGCGCATGGAAGAGGTCCTGGGTCCGGGAGGTCTCAATGCCATGCGTGGTCATGGCGGGCTCAACGCCCGGGTCCTGTGCGGCGGCCTGATCCGCCTGGGTGATCGGGTGGGGGTTCTCGATGGGGGGGTTCCGGGCGCATGCGGCGGATCCTGATCTGGCTCGCCCTTTGGCTCTTCCCCCTGCTGGCCTGGGGCAACCCGGTCAGCACCGAGCAGGTGACCGCCCGGCTGGTGGCGGAGCGACTCGCGGCCGCCCCCGGCACCACCGCCGAGCTGCTGTTGGTCCTGGACAT
>JBLMWY010000109.1:0-3020 GCA_050257475.1 Bdellovibrio bacteriovorus | reverse complement strand
CGGCTGGGGTACCGTGGGGTCGCGATGTTACCCTCCCCAACACCCGTTGTCTCCCCGTCGCGGCATCCACTCTGCCCCAGTGGTGGAAGGCCCGCGGGTGGCATTCCATCGGGTGCCATCCGCGCGAGGGCACCTGGCGCGATAGCTCCACCTGGTCGTAGACCTCCGCCAGCGACAGCTCGGCCTCAATGACACGCAGGGGGATGGATTCCGACGGGTCTTGATAGCTGCTCAGGCGCCAGGTCCCGTCCGGCTGGCGGAGGAACAGCTCCGCCTGCATCCGGTATTGGGACAGGAGCAGGTAGGCCCGCAGGCTTCGGAGGTCTCGATAGTGGCGCAACTTGTCGCCGCGGTCGTAGGCCTCGGTGGAATCGGACAGGACCTCGACGATCAGGCTCGGGTTGGTGACCAGGTCGCGCCGGTCGTCGTAGAACCGGCGCTCTCCGCAGTCACCATTCTGCACGGGTAGGTGGCCACGTCGGCGGCGGCGATATGGCCCTTCATGGCGCTCGGGTGGACCCGACAGGGTCGACCCTTGAGCTGGTTGCGCAGCTCTGCGCCGACATTGAGCACGATCAGGTTATGCTCTTCGGTGCCGCCGGCCACCGCAAAGACCTCGCCGGCGACGTATTCGCTGCGTTGGTCGGTGGCGGTCCGCTCGATGGCAAGCCAGTCGTAGAAGGAGAGACGCGGTTGGGGTGCGGCGGACATCAGGGCCTCCCGCGGTTGGTTGCGGCGGATGGTGCTGGGTCGAGTATAGCCCCGTCGAAGCGCGGCTCGGCCGCGATGGCCGGCTACCGCAACGCCCGGGCGAGACGGTGGCGGCCAACGCGGAGCTCCGCGCCGTGCTGGAGCTGATCGGCAGCGGCCACTTCACCCGCGGCGACACCGAGGTGCCTCGTCCGCTGGTCGAGAACCTCACCCAGTCCGATCCCTTCCTGGTGCTCGCCGACTACGCCGCCTATGTCGCCTGCCAGGAGCAGGTGAGCGCCGCCTGGGCTGACGGGGAGCGTTGGACCCGCCTCTCGATCCTCAACACCGCGCGCTGCGGCAAATTCTCGTCGGACCGCTCCATCCGGGAGTATTGTGACGACATCTGGGGCGTCGAGGCGGTGCCGGTCCGATTGAACGAAGGCTGACAGTGAGATCGTCGTGATTCAGCAACGAGAGGTCGTGGCCACCGCTCTGGAGGCCACCGTGCGCATCGGCATCCTGGTCGTGCTCGTGGCCTGGTGCTTCAGCATCGTCCGGCCCTTCGTCATCCCCATTGCCTGGGGGGTGATCATCGCGGTCTCGGCGCACTCCGGTTACTTGAAGCTGCGGCGGCTGCTCGGTGGGCGCGGTGGACTCGCGGCGACCCTGCTCGTCATCCTGGGGCTGGTCCTGCTCATGGTGCCCGCGGTGCTGCTAAGCGGAACCTTGGTGGATGCGGCGCAGGGGCTCGCCAAGGGCTTTGAAGAGGGGACCCTGGCGGTGCCGCCGCCGCCCGAATCGGTGCGGGATTGGCCCCTGGTGGGTGAGGGGCTCAGCACCTTCTGGGCGCAAGCCTCCGAGAACCTCGCCGAGACGGTCGCGAAGCTCGCGCCGCAATTGAAGGCGGTCGGCGGATGGCTGTTGTCCACGGCCGCAGGCGCCGGCTTTGGCCTTCTGCAGTTCGCCATCGCGATCATCATCGCCGGGGTCTTTCTGGCCAACTCCGAGGCCGGCGGGGCCTTTTGCCGTGCGCTCGCGGCCCGCCTGGCCGGCGAACGGGGGGCGGACTTCACGCGGCTGGCCGAGGCCACGGTGCGCAGCGTCACCCGGGGCATTCTGGGGGTGGCCCTGATCCAGTCCACTCTCGCCGGCATCGGCTTCCTGGCGATCGGGATCCCCGGCGCCGGGTTCTGGGCCCTGCTGTGCCTGCTGCTCAGCACGGTCCAGATCGGCATCGTGCCGATCACCCTGCCGATCGTAATCTATGTCCTGGCGACGGCGGACACGGTCCCTGCGGTGCTCTTCCTCGTCTGGAGCATCTTCGTGGGCACCATCGACAATGTGTTGAAGCCGATCCTGCTCGGCCGCGGTGTCGAGGTGCCCATGGCGGTGATCTTTGTGGGCGCGATCGGCGGCTTCATCAGCTCCGGCATCATCGGGCTCTTTGTGGGCTCGGTCGTCCTGGTGCTGGGCTATAAGCTCTTTTTAGCCTGGCTCCACGACTTCCCCGAGGGATCGGCGGATGCCGGCCATTAGCCTGTGCCCCGGTGGCTCCTCGCTCAGGTGCCGCACAAGGCCCGTTTCCCGATCCTGGGCATCGCGGCCCTTGCGCGGGTCGAGCTCCCAGCCTAGCTTGGCCCCGGCGGCCGAGCCGTCGTTCGGACCCGCGCCCAAGGTTGCCTTCTTGGAGGACATGCGGTGAGACTCTTTCAGTCCATATTCGGTGGCCACGAGGCCCCTGGGCGCTACCCCGAGACCCTGATCGAGCAGGCCATCGAGCGGGCGGTGGACGGTACCGACCCCCGGCTGCGGCTGGTCCCGGGCTACCGCAAGCGGCTGCGCCAGCCGGTCATCCATGCCGCTGACCAGGTCATCGCCCTGGTCGATCGCATCCAGGCGCCCCTCAGCGCCGGGATCGACGGTTACCAGAACGACTACAGGCTCGCCGCCCTCTTCGCCTCGGCCGATGAGATGCTCCAGGTCTTCAGCCGCGACAGGGCCTTAGCGGCTTATCTGTCCACAGGCGAGGGGAGGGGTGCCGAGCGGGTCACCGCCCTGCTCCTGGCGCGCCGGGAGGAGCGCAACATCCTCGGCATGGACCTGGTGGGTGATCAGGTGCGCCGAGACGTGGCGCAGGTGTCGGTGAGCTTCTCGGGCCACCATCTGCTGGACCCCAGGACCAGCGAGGAGGAAACCCGACGCTTCCTTAAGCGCCGTGCCTTCGACCATATCCTCGCCCTGGCCCTGTCTGAGATCACCGAGGCGCGGGTGGAGCGGGCCGAACGCGCGCGCCAGCGTGACCTGCTGCAGCGGCGGCTGCGGACCCT
>JBLMWY010000108.1:0-15157 GCA_050257475.1 Bdellovibrio bacteriovorus | reverse complement strand
CCCTCTGGATCGCCGCCAGCTCCTTTCCCGCGAACCCCAGCAGGCGCGCGGCCGTCTCATCGGAGATGGAGATCACCGGCAGGCTGCCGGCCCCGCTCCCCGCCTCGGACTTGAGCGGCACCAGTTGCTCCTTCACCTGGGCGCGGGGGCCGCTCACCAGGATTAGGCCCCGGGCCCCCTTGTCGCGGGCCACCATGGCCTTGAAGCGCAGCTCCGCGAATTCGTGGAGCTGCCGGCGCCGCTCCGGGGGTAGGTCCTCGGGGAGGTAGCGAAACGCCAGGACCCACTTGCCCTGGACGTCCAGGTCCTGGTAGCTGTCGTAGGCGGGGAAGGTCCCCTCCGCCGGCGCCAGGAGCCCGTAGCCGGCGAACACCACCTCGGCAGGCTCGAAGGTCCCAGTCCCGGAGAAGGCCAGTGGGCGCCAGTCCCGGTCCACCGTCGCCGCATGCTCGCCGTCCGCGCTTTGGATGGTCAAGCGGTTGCCGTCCGCGAGGCGCACGCCGGAGTCGAATCCGTAGTGCTGAAACCAGCCACCCATATCCCCCGCGGGCCTTAGACCCAGGTTGGCCATGGCCTGGGCCACATAGTCGGTGGCCATGCGCGTCCCGGCGGTGCCGGTGAGCCGCCCCTCCATGGATTCGGAGGCGAGGACCTCGACGTGACGGCGCAGGTCCGCCGGAGTGATCTCGGGGCTAAGGTCGGTGAAGGCCGGGGAGCCCGCACCCGGCCGGGTGGCGCCTAAACCAGTAGAGCCGGGCGTGAGCCCCAGGAGCCTGCGGGCCGCTGCATCATCCCAGTCGGCGATGAAGATCTGGGCCTTCTTGTCCGGGGTGCGGCTGCTCGCCCAGGCCAGGCGCTTGCCATCGGGGGTGAACACCGGCAGCCCGTCGAACCCCGCGCTATCGGTCACGCGCACTGGCTCGCGCTGGCCTTCCGTATCAACCAGATAGAGCTCGAAGTTCTGGTAGCCTTGGGCATTGTTCGCGAAGATGATGTAATCACCCGAGGGGTGGAAGAAGGGGGTCCAGGACATGACCCCAAGGCGCGTCACCTGGCGCTTGTCGGAGCCGTCGGGTCGCATGGTCCAGATCTCCGCCACGTGCCCCTTGGGCTCGAACTGGCGCCACACGATGCGGGTGCCGTCGGCGTTGAAGAAGGGGCCCCCGTCATAGCCCAGGGTGTCGGTGAGCCGGCGGACCTGGCCGCCGTCCGCATCCATGCTGTAGATGTCCATGAGCACGGAGGGGTCCCGCGCGAAGGCCTCCCGCTCCGCCTCGTTCAAGGCCCCCTCCATGTAGGCATGGCGGTTGGAGGCGAAGACGATGGTCTTCCCGTCCGGTGACCAGGATCCCTCCGCGTCGTAGCCCGGGGTGTCGGTGAGCTTGCGCAGGATCCGGCCCTGGGTGTCCGCCTCGTAGATGTCGTAGTGCTCATCGAAGGACCAGGAATAGCGGCTCCCCTGGCCGCTCGCGCGCTTTTCCAGCTCCTCCTGTTGCTTCTTGACTGCCTCGGGGTCCTCATGGGTGGAGGCGAAGAGGACCCGCTCCCCCGAGGGGTGGATCCAGGCGCAGGTGGTCTTGCCGGTGCCAGGCGAGACCCGGGTGGTGTCGCCGGTCTCCAGGTCCATCAGGTAGATCTGGTAAAAGGGGTTGCCCGACTCCCGCTCGCTTTGGAAAATCATCCGGGTGCCGTCGGCGCTGAAGTAGCCCTCGCCCGAGCGCAGCCCCTCGTAGATGAGCTGGCGCGCATTGCTGAGCAGCTCCGCTTCGTGGCCCTGTTGTTCCGCCGCACCCTCCGCCATGACCCGGGGGGCGAGTGGGACGGCGAAGGCCAGGGCGGCCATGGGGGCGGCCAGACGGGCAGAAGATCTCATGATTGGTTCGCTCCTCGGTGGTTGTCGTGTCCGCCAGCCTCACTGGCGCCGGAGACGGCGGCGGGCTCGGCGTGAACCTGAGGCCAGGCCGGTCCTTTTCGACCGCCCCGGCGCCTCACGCGGGGCCAGCGCCGGATGATGGAGCCGGCCGCGCCCCTCCCTGGTGCTGAACCCTAGGCCGCCTTCCGGTGGGGTGAGGGGCCGAACAGCAGGGGCACCACGTCCTCGAAGCGGGAGACGAAGTGGATCCTGAGCCCCTTGCGCACGTGCTCCGGGACCTCCTCGTACTCGCCCCGATTGTCCTCCGGCAGCAGGATCTCCTTGATGCCGGCCCGCCGCGCGGCGATCAGCTTCTCCCGCACCCCGCCGATGGGGAAGACCTCGCCGGTCAGGGTGATCTCCCCGGTCATGGCGATGCGCCGCACCGGCTCGTTGCGGGCCAGCGAGAGCAGGGCCGAGGCCATGGTGATGCCGGCAGAGGGGCCGTCCTTGGGCGTCGCCCCGGCCGGGACATGGACATGGATGAAGGCCTTGTCGAAGTAGGCCGGGTCGGCGCCGAACTGCCGGGCGTGGGAGGTGAGGTAGCTGTAGGCGATCTCCGCGGACTCCTTCATCACGTCCCCGAGCTGGCCGGTGAGCTTGAAGCCCCGGCTCTGCTCGTGGGCGCGCACCGCCTCGATGGAGAGGGTCGCGCCCCCCATGGCGGTCCAGGCGAGTCCCGTGACCACCCCGGGGCCCGAGAGCTTGCGCTCGTCCCGGAACACCGGACTTCCCAGATAGCCCTTGAGGTCTGCCTCGCTCAGGGTGACCGGCGTCGTACCCCCGTCCAGCAGGCGCACCGCTACCTTGCGCACGATCTTCCCGAGCTGTTTCTCCAGGCGCCGCACCCCCGCGTCCCGGGCATAGCCGTCGATCAGGGCGCGCAGGGTCTGGGTGTCGATCTTGACCGCCGCCTTGGGCAGACCGGCCCGTTCGATCTGGCGGGGCAGCAGGTACTTCTTGGCGATCTGAAGCTTCTCCTCGGCGATGTAGCCCGAGAGCTGGATGACCTCCATGCGGTCGAGCAGGGGCCCCGGGATGCTGTCCGTCTGGTTGGCGGTGCAGACGAAGAGCACCTTGGACAGATCGAAGCGCAGGTCCAGGTAGTGGTCCAGGAAGTCGACGTTCTGCTCGGGGTCCAGTACCTCCAGCAGGGCGGAGGCCGGGTCGCCATGGTAGCTGGCCCCGATCTTGTCGATCTCGTCCAGCATGATCACCGGGTTGGCGGTGCCGGCGTCCTTCATGGCCTGGAGGAACTTGCCGGGCATGGCCCCAATGTAGGTGCGCCGATGGCCCTTGATCTCCGCCTCGTCGCGGATGCCGCCGACGGAGAAGCGGTAGAAGCGCCTTCCTAAGGCATCGGCGATGGAGCGACCGATGGAGGTCTTGCCCACACCCGGGGGGCCCACCAGCAGGATGATGGAGCCCGCGATCTCACCCTTATGGATGCCCACCGCCAGGAACTCCAGGATCCGCTCCTTGACGTCGTCAAGGCCGTAGTGGTCCCGGTCGAGCACGCGGCGGGCGCGCTTGAGGTCCAGCTTGTCCTTGGAATGCTTGCCCCAGGGGAGCAGGGTGATCCAGTCCAGATAGTTGCGGGTGACGGAGTACTCGGGGGATCCGGTCTCCAGGATTCCCATCTTCTCCAGCTCTTCGTCGACCCGTTTTTGGGCCTGCTCGGTGAGCTTCAGCTTCTCGAGCCGCTCCTTGAACTTGTCGAGCTCCGCCGTGCGGTCGTCCTTGGCGATCCCGAGCTCCTTCTGGATGACCTTGAGCTGCTCCTTCAGGAAGAACTCCCGCTGCTGCTTCTGCATGCGCTCCTCGACGGAGCGCTTGATCTTCTGCTGGGCCTTGGCGAGCTCGCGCTCGTTATTGAGCAGCACCAGCACCTTCTCCATGCGCGGCAGCAGGGGCACGGCCTCCAGGACCTCCTGGAGCTGCTCCTTGCTGGAGGTGGTGAGGCTGGCGGCGAAATCCGCCAGGTGGGAGGGGTCGTCCGGCCCGAAGCGGTCGAGGAACATGCGCAGCTCCTCGACATACAGTGGGTTCAGGGGCAGCAGCTCCTTGATGGTGTTGATCACCGCCATGGCGTAGGCCCGCACCTGCTCGTCCGGCGGGCCGGCGGGCTCGGGGAGATAGGACACCCGGGCGTTGAAGGGGACCGAGTCGTGGACCCAGCCCTCGATGCGGAAGCGCTGCAGGCACTCGATCAGGACCTGCAGGTGCCCGTCCTGGCGGTGCACCCGGTGCACGCGGCAGGCGGTGCCGATATGGTAGAAGTCCGCCGGCGTGGCCTCCTCGGAGGTCTCGCTCCCCACCAGGACCACCCCGAGGATCTTGTGCTCCGTTTTTCCCACCGCCTTGATGGTGGAGCTCCAGTGCTCCGCGTCCATCATGAGGGGCACCGCCTGGCCCGGGAAGAAGGGGCGCGAGGCGACGGGGAGCAGGTGGATCTGCCCCGGCAGCATGTCGTTGGCGCGGGCCAGGGTGAGGGTCGACTCGGACCCCTCTGCTAATTCGGCCTCGGGTTGCGCCGATGCGTCCTCCAACGGCTGTTCCAGGTCCAGGGGCTCTGCCTCGGCCATGGTGATCTCCTCGTACTATTTACCCAGTCTTGGAGGGGTCGATTTCTGGGCTGTCCGGGGGATTTGCAATTGCTCGGTGCAGGGCCTCGGCCTGTGCGACGGTATTCGCCAGTCGGATGAAGTCCATCACCTC
This sequence comes from Bdellovibrio bacteriovorus, assembly GCA_050257475.1. Taxonomy (GTDB): domain Bacteria; phylum Pseudomonadota; class Gammaproteobacteria; order Chromatiales; family Chromatiaceae; genus Thiodictyon. Next base: position 10,527 of record JBLMWY010000108.1, on the reverse strand, counting down.
CAGGGTCTCCGCCCGCCGGCCCGGGGCTATCCCGATGTGCTCGAGCAGGCCGGGCTCGACCAGGCCGGCGAGGGCGTTGCGCAGGGTCTTGCGGCGCTGGGAGAAGGCCGCGGCGACGATACGCCCATGCAGCGCCGGGTTGTCCAGGTGGACGGGGAGGGCTCGATAGGGCAGGAGCCTGAGGAAGGCCGACTCCACCTTAGGGGCCGGCGTGAAGGCGCCGGGTCCGATGTGAAACAGGCACTGGGTCTGGCACCAGGTCTGAACCATGACCGAGAGCCGCCCGTAGGTCTTGCTGCCTGGCTCCGCCACGATGCGCTCGACCACCTCCCGCTGGAGCATCAGATGCAGGTCCCGAATGCAGCCGGCCTGCTCCAGGAAGCGGAACAGGAGCGGGGTGGAGATGTTGTAGGGGAGGTTGCCGACAACGCGCAGGGAGGCCGGCCCTTGGGATAGGGCACAGAGGTCGAAGGCCAGGGCGTCTCCCTGGTGGATGCGCAGCTCCCCGAGCCCGCCGAGCCGCGCGCGCAGGGGCTCGATCAGGTCCCGGTCCAGCTCCACCACGTCGAGGACGCCCGCGGCCGCGAGCAGGCCTCGGGTGATGGCCCCGCGGCCGGGGCCGATCTCCACGAGTCGATCGCCCTGCCGAGGTGCGACCGCGTCGAGGATCCGCTGAATGGCCCCCGGGTCGTGGAGGAAATTCTGGCCGAAGCGCTTGCGCGGGCCGGGATCCATTGGGGGCACGCGGCTTACATCAGGGGCCGGGGCGGCCCGTGGCGGCTTGGTGTAAGGGCGACCCAAAATGGTCCGCTCAATAGAGCCACGGGATGAACTTGCGCACTCGGCGTGCATAGGCCACGTATTCCGGATGGCGCTCGGTGAGCCAGGCCTCCTCCTTGCCCGCCTTGTAGTCGAAGAGCAGGAACCCGAGGATCAGGATACCCAGGTGTGCAAGGCTCAGGGTAAAGAGGGTCCAGCCGAGGGCGGCGAACAGTTGGCTGCTGTAGAGCGGGTGGCGCACCAGGCCGTAGACCCCCTCGGTCACCAGACGGTTGTGCTCCACCGGATACGGCAAAGGGGTGATGTAGCGGCGGATCCGCAGGGCCCCGGCTGCGGCGAGCCAAAGTGCAATCAGCCCGCCTAGGGTCAAGGCGACGATCCGCGGGACCTCGAGCCCGGCCACCAGGTCAGGGGTCAACCAAGGATTCCAGGCCGGGGCCAGGATAAAGGCCAAGAAGAGCAGGAGCTGGATGACCACCAGCCATTCGCCCCGGGGGCCATGCCAGGCTTGGGTAGGCCCCCCAGGGCCGGGCGGCTGGGATGGGGAGTCGCTCAGGGGAGGATCTCGACCCTGGTCCCGACGCTGGTGTAGGACCAGATCTCGTCGATGGCCAGGTCGGAGACGGCGATGCAGCCAAAGGTCCAGTCACCGGAGCGGTTCTCGCCGCGGCGGCTGGGCTGGCCGTGGATCATGATGAGCCCGCCGGGATCATCTCCGCTGCGCTCGGCCCGCAGCCGGTCCTGCAGGTTGGGATAGGAGATGTGCAGGGCCTTGCGGTAGTTGCTGCGGTCGCTGCGCCAGTCCAGATAGTAGATACCCTCGGGGGTTCGCCCATCCCCCTTGCGCTGCTTGTGGCCCGCGGGCTGGTAGCCCAGGGCGATCCTATAGCTTCGAAAGGGCTGGTCCCCGCGCATCAGGTAGAGGCGGCGCTCCGCCTTCTTGACGACGATCCGATCCACGGGCCCGGTTGTGGGGCCGCGGTGCCCGGCCTTCGGCGCGGTCGATGCGGCCTTGGGTGGCTCCGGGGTCTCGGTGAACCCCAGGATGTCGAGGGCGAGCGCGGGCCAGGGCAGGATCAGGGCGGTCAGCAGAAGGAGGGACCGGGGGCGGTACGGCATGGATCGAAACATGGTCCAACGGCGGCTTGGACCGGAATTCTACCGCCGCGTGTGACCCAAAGTCACCGATGGGGCCAGCCGATGTGCCAGCGATGTGAACCCCATCGCCCACACCTCCAGGAGACTCTCTGTCTCTCATTGTCGCCAGAGGTCAGCACCTTTCGGTGATGGTGGTTCCTGTTCACCAGCCCTCTGGTTCCAGTGAACCACGTGAGATGCTCGCCTCGCGACATGAACGGGATCCGCATCCCCAGCGGCGCATGCTGTCGAGCCCTGGGGCTGGAACACTGAAGAGGCTGGCATGCGATATGCCGCGTTCAGCGCATCACGATGGGTGCGGGTGCGGTGGTCCCGCGACACCCGCCCCTGGCAACATCGACGGAGGTGACAGATGCACCGGGAAATCAGTTGGCGAATCCGCTCCACGAGCTCGCGCGCGCAGGATCTCCGCGGAGCCGCGGGCTTCCTGCTCGCCGCCCTTGCTGTCGGGGCCGTCTTGCTGTTGCTGGAGATCATTTAGGACACCCGCGTCCTCTCCAATCCGGCGCTCCAGCCGCTCGAGCCTACGCGGTTCTCGATCGACCGGTCCTACGACCTGGAGCGCCGGCTTGTGCGCGACGCGCGCCCTCAGCGGCACGAGGCATGAGCCCAAACGTCATGGAGCGGATCCCCGGCAAGGACTGGACCGATCGCGGGACTTCCGCGGGTCCGATATCCCAACACCCTCAGTCGCTGGTCTTGAGCCCGTATTTCTGGACCCGGTAGCGGAGCTTCTCCCGGGTCGCCCCCAGCACCCGGGCCGTGAGGCTCACGTTGTCGCCGTTTCGTCTCAGGGCCTCAGCCAGGACGCGCCGCTCGATCTCGTCCAGGGTCATGGCCCCGTCGATCGGCAGGCACAGACGTCCCCCCACCGTATCCGCCATCTCCGCCGTTTTTAACCGCGCCCCTTCGGCCATTTCTGACGGGGACGCCCCATCGCCGAGGTGCAGCCAGCGCTCCGGGAAGGTGGGTCCGTCGGCGAGCAGGACGCAGCGCTCTACCACGTTGCGCAGCTCCCGGACATTGCCGGGCCAGTCATAGGCGCCGAGTCGGCCCCAGACGGATCCGGGGACCGACTTGACGCGCTTTCCCGCCAGGGCGTTGAACTCCTCGATGAACTGGGGAAGCAGGTCCTCGATGTCCTCCTTGCGGTCGCGCAGCCTGGGGACCTCGAGCCGGAAGACCGACAGGCGGTGATAGAGATCGGCCCGGAAGCCGCCGTCCCTGACCCGGGCCTCGAGGTCCTGGTTGGTGGCCGCGACGACCTGGACGTCCACCGCCACCTCGCGCTCGCTACCCAGGCGGCGCACCCGTTTGTCCGCGATCGCCTTCAAGAGCTTCGACTGCAGGTCCAGGGCAAGCTCTCCGATCTCGTCCAGGAACAGGGTCCCCCCCGAGGCCTGCTCGATCAGCCCCCTTCGCCGGGCCTTGGCCCCGGTGAAGGCCCCGGCCTCGTGGCCGAACAGCTCCGCCTCCATCAGATCCCGGGGCAGCGCGGCGCAGTTGACCTCCACCAGAGGCGCGGCGCCGCGCGGCCCCGAGTGGTGCAGGATGCGGGCGGCGAGCCCCTTCCCAGTCCCGGTCTCGCCGGTGATCACCAGGGCCGAGAGCGGGACCTGGGCGAGGCGCGCGAGCATCTCGCGGGTCCTGCGCGCGGCGAGGCTGTGGCCGACGAAGGCCTCGGGGTTGTAGCGGCTGCCGCGGTGGCGGGCCTCGTCCTGCAGGCGTCGCTGGGCCCGTGCGCTGCGTGCCGCCCCGGCCACCACCAGGGCGAGCCGCTCAGGCTCGCTCGGCTTCTCCAGGAAGTCGTAGGCCCCGAGCTTCAGGGCACGCACCGAGTCCGGCACGCTGCCGTAGGCGGTGAGAAAGATCCACTCCCCCGGCAGCCCCTGGGCACGCACCTTCTCCAGCAGGTCGAGGGCACTGCCGTCGGGGAGGTTCATGTCTGACACGACGACGAGGGGCTCCAGGCCGCGTGTGAACAGCAGCCGCTCGGCGGCGGCCAGGGTCGTTGCCAGGGTGGTGTCCCAACCCTGATCGGCGAAGTCTTCCTGAAGCTCGGCGCCCAGGAGCGGTTCGTCCTCGATGAGCAAGAGGCTGTCAGGCATGGTTCAGGGGGCCCTCTGATCCTACGGCAACCGTCTGGAGGCAGGGAAAGCGCAGCGTCACCCGGGCGCCGTGCGGTTCCCGGTTGCCCAGCACCAGCTCTCCGTTGATGTCCTCGGCGAAGCGGCGGACCATGGCTAGCCCAAGCCCGGTGCCCCCGACGCGTCCGCTCGCGAAGGGCCGCACCCCCACGGCCAGCATCTCAGGCGGGAAGCCCGGGCCTGTGTCGCTCACGCTGAGGACCAGGCTCTGTTCCTCCCGATGTGCGCGGATCGCGACCTCCCCCTCGCCGCCCTCCAGGGACTGGGCCGCGTTGAGGGTCAGGTTGAGCAGGGCCTGGCGCAGCCCCCCCTCCGGTAGCTGGCAGACCAACCCGTCGGGGACCTCGCAGATCAGGCGCACCCCTTCCGGGACCTGGTAGCGCACCAGCGACAGAAACGCCTCGACCGTGCCCTTCAGGTCCAGCCGGCTCAACGGCTCCGGGGCGTGCCTGGCGGCATCCACCCGGTCGCTGAGCAGGCGGTTCAGGCGCTTGAGCTCCGTGACGACGGCCTCCAGACGCGCGGATTGGTCGCTGTCCCCGAGTGCGCGCTGCAGCTTCATGCATGCCATCTGGATGCCAGCCAGCGGGTTGCGCAGCTCGTGGGCGAGGCCGGCGGAGACCGCGCCCACCGCGGCTAGTCGCTCCGAGCGGGCGAGCTGACGGCTTTGGGTGAGCAGGGCCCCGGTTGCCTGGCGCACCTGGAGCTCCAGGTTCCGCTCCCGGTCGTCGTGGTCCGCCTCCAGCTCCTGTAGCCGGTGCACCAGCTCGTTGTAGTTGCGAAACACCGGTTGCACCAGGGGGGCGCTGTCGCCCAGCAGCTCCTCGGGGACCGGCCGATAATCCCGCTGCGCCAGACGTGCCAGCAGGTCCCCCAGGCTCTCCAGCGGACGCTGGACCCGGCGCCGCAGCGCGAGGAGGCCGCCGACGGCGAAGAGGGGCAGCACGCCGAGCAGCACCACGGCCAGGTCGAGCTCGGCCCGGGTATCGCGGGCGATCCTGTCCATCAGCCCTTCCAGGCTGCTGCGCTCGGCGGCGAGGACGGCACGCAGCTCACCGAGGGCGTCGAACAGCGTCTCCGCTCGGGTGGAACCGGTGTTGGAGAGCAGCGCCGCGACGCCGCGCAGCCGCTCCGGGGTCCCGGCGTTCAGGTAGTCCCCCTCGGCGACGAGGGGGCCTAAGGCCCTCTGTGCGCCCGCCAGCTCGGTGGTGGAGACCGTGTCCTGGCCGTCGCGCATGGCCTGAAAGAGCACCTGCTCGATATCCATCGCCAGGTCCCGCAGCCCGCCGATGGCCACCAGGTGACCCCGCACGGGCTCGATCCGCATCTGTCCCAGCCAGGCCACGCCGACCAGCGCCAGGAGCACGGCCGCGACCAGCATCCCTGAGATCCCGATGGGCAGCCAGAACCAACGCCGGACCGGCAGGCGAAAGGCGGCGCGGGCTCCCTGTCCCTTTCCGAACACGCCTGAGCTCAAGGTCGGCCTCCGAACTGGGCCGAGTGGGCCCTCCTGATGCGTTGGGGGGAGGCGGTATCCGGGACCATGGAGACCATCGATTGTATCCACGAAGGCTTGTCTTGATCAGGAAGTGGCAAGACCCGTGCCGCCCGCGCCTCGGCCCTGGACCCGCGCCCTGTCTGGGGACCCATCGCCCTATTGTGAGGCCCTTGGTGCATTTGAACCAGGCCCTGGGCCGGAGACCAGCGCAGATCGCGGGGATCCCGCGCCTGGGGCGGGTCGGCACGCTTCTCGCTCTGCCTCGTTTAGGCAACCACCACGGCCCCGACCGGGTCGTTGCCGGCCGACCAACAGACGCGGAGATCCCCAATGGATCCAAGCCATGCCCAGACTCAGTCGCCCCTGCCATCGAGCGGACCTCCAGGCGCCGCCACCGCCCGCCGCTCGGCCTTGGGCCGACCCGGCGGCAAAGACCCGTCCATCCCGGAGGCCGGGGAGGGGCGGCGGGTGAACGGGACCCGGCAGGGGCCGGGCCCCGACCGTCCGCCCCCTTGGACGCTCTCGGTTTGGTGGATCACGCTGGTGCTGCTCCTGCTCTGGAACTTCTCGATGGGCTTCAACCCAGGGCAGGCACCCACCGTCGCTCGGGTGCCCTACAGCGTCTTCATCGACCAGGTGCGATCCGGCAACGTCAGTGAGGTGGCCATCAAGGGCAGCGAGATCCTCGGCAAGCTCAGGGAGGCGCGCGACTGGAACCCCGAGACCGGCCTGCTGAACGCGGCCCCGCCATCGGCCGCGCCCCCCCAGAAGGGGGCCGAAGGTGCCAGGCCGGGGTCAGCCCCCGGCACCACGCGACCGGCGAGCCAGGGCCCTGCCACGCCGGCGGCAACGGGGCAGGCGCAACCCGTCCAGGTCCGGGCTTTCGCGACCGTCTTCCCGAGCTCGGTCGGCGACCCGTCCCTGCTGCCCCTGCTGGAGGAGAAGGGCGTGGAGATCGTCGCCGCGGCCGAGCCTTCCCACTGGCTCGGCCGCCTGCTCGGCGGTCTGCTTCCGGTCTTCCTGCTCCTCGCCTTCTTCTGGTGGATGGGCCGCCGGGCCTTCAACCAGCAGCAGAGCATTTTTGGCGTCGGAAAGAGCCAGGCGCGGCGGTTTCACCGCGAGGATGGTCCCCCCGTCACCTTCGAGGATGTCGCCGGCGCGGACACGGCCAAGGCCCAGCTCCAGGAGATCGTCGAGATCCTCAAGGCCCCGGAGCGCTTCCGTCGCCTGGGGGCGCGCACGCCGCGCGGGGTGCTCCTGGTGGGTCCGCCCGGCACCGGCAAGACCCTGCTCGCCCGGGCCGTGGCGGGGGAGGCCGGGGTGCCCTTCTTTTCCATCAGCGGCTCTGAGTTCGTCGAGATGTTCGTTGGCGTGGGTGCCAGCCGGGTGCGCGCCCTGTTCAAGGAGGTCAAGGAGGCCGCCCCCGCCATCCTGTTCGTGGACGAGCTGGACGCCGTGGGGCGCCGCCGGGGCGCCGGGCTCGGCATGGTCAACGACGAGCGCGAGCAGACCCTGAACCAGCTCCTGGTGGAGATGGACGGCTTTGACGACCGGCAGAGCGTCATCGTCCTCGCGGCGACCAACCGGCCGGACGTCCTGGACCCGGCGCTGCGCCGCCCGGGGCGTTTCGACCGGGACGTCGCCGTGGAGCTCCCGGACCTGCGGGGCCGTCTCGGCATTCTAGGGATCTATACCCGCGGGCTGCGGCTGGCGAGCGACGTGAGCCTGGAACAGCTCGCGGCCATGACCACCGGGATGAGCGGCGCCCAGCTCGCGAACCTGTGTAACGAGGCGGCCCTGATGGCCGCGCGCGTCGGTCACGAGGGCGTCGCGCAGCAGGATCTGGAGCGGGCCCTCGACAAGGTCGTCCTGGGTGAGGAGCGCGCCCTGGCCCTCGACCCCGAGACCCGCCGGGTGATCGCCTGCCACGAGGCGGGCCATGCCCTGGTCGCCTGGCTGACCCCGCAGGCGGACCCGGTGCACAAGGTCACGATCGTGCCTCATGGTCTGGCGCTGGGCGTCACCGAGCAGCGTCCGAGCGATGACCGCTACAACCTCTCGCGCGGCTACCTCCTGGCGCGTCTGGACGTCATGTTGGGGGGACGCGCGGCGGAAGAGGTCGTCATCGGCGACATCACCACCGGCGCCCAGGACGACCTTCGCCAGGCGACCGAGCTCGCCCGGCGTATGGTGACGTCCTGGGGAATGAGCAACCTCGGACTCGCGGCCTATGAGCGTGGCGGCGAGGACCCTTTCCTGGGTTACGACCTTGCCCGGCCGCGTGCCTACAGCGAGGAGACGGCTCGGCAAATCGACAACGCCGTGCATGCAATCCTGGAGGAACGCCATCGCCAGGCCCGAGACCTGCTCGACGGGGCGCGGGACCGCCTCGAGCGCCTGGCGGAGACCCTGCTCCATCGGGAGACCGTCGGCCAGGACGAGCTGGCCCGGCTGCTCGGACCGCGGCCGCCGGCCGGGGCTGCGTTCGATGTCGCCGGATAGCTGTCAATCTGGGCGTCTTCGGCCAATACGGGTCGCCTCGGCCCGAGGCGGCCCTGGGGCCGCACCGGATTGGGCCACCTGCGATGGTGCAAATCAACCAGCCCGGAAGGTGCACTTCAACCAGGAGGACGGCACACCGAGCCCTTGTACCCGCCCGTGACGGTCTCTTGGCTAAACGTCACCGCGCTGAACATCTACCCTCGGAGGTACAACATGAGCATCCTGATCGTCTCCCCCGTACTCTCGCTGGTCGCCGGCATCGCCATCCTGATCTGGCCCCGGCTGCTCAACTACATCGTCGCCTTCTATCTCATCGTGTTCGGCCTGTTGGGCATCCTGGCCCAGCTCCAATAACCCGACACGGGCCAGGACGCGGCACTTCGCCGCCCTGGCACCCCACCCTTGCGTGCCGGGCACCAGCGGCGCTCAGTCTTGATGGGACCGCGACCCGGGCCACCGAGCCATCGACGTAAACGGAGGCATTTCCGGCGATGAAGCTGCGCCCTATGCTCATCGGCATCCCGGTCCTCGCGGTGCTCGGCGGCGCTGGCTGGTGGTACGCCAACTACTCCGAGGCCCATCCGTCGACCTCGGACGCCTATCTCGGGCGGCATGTGGTGCGCATCGCCGCCCAGGTCAGCGGTCCGATCCAGTCCGTGCTTGTCCGCAACAACCAGGCGGTCAAGGCCGGCGATCCGCTGCTCACCATCGACCCCGCGCCCTTCGAGCTGGCGGTACGCCAGGCCGAGGCCCAGCTTCAGCAGGCCAAGGACAGCCTGGCCGCCGCAGACGCGCGGGTGACGGCGGCCCAGGGGCAGGTGGCCTCGGCCCAGGCCAACGCCAGCGAGGCCGAGCACCATGGCGAGCGGATCACGGCCCTGGCCTCTAAGGGCCTGGCCTCGAAAGACGAGGCCGAAAGCGCCCGGAAGGCCGAGCTCGACGCCCGGGCCGCGCTCGACAGCGCCCGCGCGGAGCTCCTCGCCGCCCAGTCGGCCCGTGGGGCGCTCGGCAGTGAGAACGCCTCGGTCAAGGCCGCCCAGACGGCTCTGGACCGGGCGCGGCTCGATCTGGAGCACACCCGCATCGCGGCCCCCGCGGACGGCAGCGTCGGCGACTTCGATCTGCGCCCCGGGGGCTATGTCGATGCGGGAAGCCCGCTGTTCGCGCTCGTCGAAAGCCAGGAGGTCTGGGTCGACGCCAACTTCAAGGAGACCGACCTGCCGCGCATCCGCCTCGGGCAGCCGGCGACCGTTTCGGTCGACCTGCTGCCGGGTCGGTCGTTCGCCGGCCGGGTCGAGGGCCTTAGCCCCGCCTCCGGGGCCGCCTTCTCCCTGCTGCCGCCGGAGAACGCGACCGGCAACTGGGTCAAGGTAACGCAGCGCTTTGCGGTGCGCATCCGGATCCTCGATCCGGTGCCCGAGCTGCGGGTCGGCGCCAGCGCCGAGGTCCGCGTCGACACCCGGGCCAGTGACCCCGGGCCAGTCCCGAGCGAGCGACCTTGATGTCCGAGCCTGTGAGCTATGCCGGCGCCCCTGGCCGGCTCCTGCCGACGGCGAGCGTGATGCTGACCACCGTCATGGCCATCATGGACATGACCATCGTCAACGTCACCCTCCCGCATCTGATGGGGGCGCTGGGCGCGACCGCGGACCAGGTCACCTGGGTGCTGACCGCCTACATCGTCGCCGAGGCGGTCACCATCCCGCTCACCGGCTGGCTGGCCGCGCGCCTCGGGCGGCGGCGGGTCATGCTGCTCGGCATCACGGGCTTCGTTATCGCCTCCGCCGCCTGCGGCCTGAGCGGGTCGCTCGCGCAGATGGTGCTCTTCCGCCTGGTGCAGGGTGTCGCCGGTGCGCCGCTCATCCCGCTCTCCCAGGCGGTGATGGCGGGCCTCTACCCGCCCGAGCAGCGCGGCCGGGCCATGGCCATTTGGGGCATGGGGGTCATGCTCGGCCCGATCCTCGGTCCGACCGTCGGCGGGCTGGTCACCGAGCATCTCGGCTGGCGCTGGGTCTTCTACATCAACCTGCCCGTCGGGCTGCTCAACCTGGCCTTGGTCGCGCGCAGCATCCGCGAGAGCGTGCCCCAGGAGGCCGGCACCGACTGGCTCGGCGCGCTCTTTATGATCGTGGGGATCGGGAGCCTCCAGACGGTGCTCGACCGTGGCAACCAAGAAGGCTGGTGGGACTCGGGCTTGATCCTGCTGTTGTCGTGCACGGCCGCGGTCGGGCTCGTGCTCTTCGTTTGGCGGGGGCTGACCGCCAAGCGGCCAATCGTGGACCTGCGGCTCTTCGCGGACCGTAACCTTGCCCTGGCCTCGCTGCTGATGCTGGTGTTCGGGCTCGCGCTCTTCGGGACCATCGCCATCCAGCCGCTGCTGATGGAGGACCTGCTCGGCTATCCGGTCGAGACGACCGGACTCGTCATGGCGCCGCGCGGCCT